>JBNKGK010000133.1:0-8591 GCA_050289785.1 Kordiimonas sp. | reverse complement strand
CCTCTGCCATATTGCGGGGTGAGCGTTTGTTGGTGCCAGCGAAAATCACATCATCCATGCCACTACCACGCAGTGACTTGGCCCTGTTTTCCCCCATCACCCAGCGAATGGCTTCGAGAAGGTTGGATTTGCCACATCCGTTCGGGCCGACAACGCCCGTGAGGCCGGGCTCAATGTGAAGCTCGGTCGGGTCCACAAAGGATTTAAATCCTGACAATCTCAGACGCGAAAATCGCATACCGCGCCCTGCTCTCCCTTCTTTTGAGCATGAGGCCCCTGCCTCACACATAGCCCTCCAAGCCTTTCAAGAAGCCCTAAAGGGCGTCGTCGATGGCTTTCTTGAGGCTGTCCCAATCATTAGCATCTACCTTTTTGCCATTCACATACAAGGTGGGGGTGCCTGTAACCTCATAAACTTTCTGGCCAATATCCCGCATTTTCACCAGATGTGTCTGCAATTCGATATTGGACAGGCATTGATCAAAAGCTGTGCGGCTAATGCCAACCTTGCGAGCCAGCGCCGCCAGCTCATCCTGAGGTTTTTCCGCACTCATCCATTGTGACTGAGCGGCAAAAACCATTTTTGTCAGCTTTTTTGTGGCTTCTTCATTGCTGCAGCGTGAGATTGTGGAAGCAGCCAAGTCAAACTTGTTCAACAGAAAATTACGGAAAACAAAACGAACCTTGCCTGTTTCAATGTAATTTTCTTCAACAAGGGGAAAAACCTGTTTGGCGAACGCACCGCAATGAGAACAGGTGAGAGAGGCATATTCAATCACTTCCACAGGCGCATCAGCAGCACCATAGATAATATCACCCCAAGTGCCTTTATCACCTTCACCTTCAGCAAGTTCAATCTGGGTTTCTGCAGCAGGTGGATAGCTCATCAGGGAAACGGGGTTGCCACCCTCAGGTGTTTCAGAATCACCACAGGAGGCAAGCATCAGTGAGCCTGCCACAATCCCTACAAAACGCCCCAAGATCGAATAGCTATTGTATATCATATTCTCAAATCCACCATATATTGTGTTTACAATGCAAAAATGCATAGGGCGAGTCATTTTTTACAGAACCCGCCCCCGGTTAAATCATTCTATTGATTCAATTGCCTCTTTTAGGGCTTCAAATGAGTGGCCTTCCACTGCTGACCCATTTAATATCAGCGTCGGGACGCTGCGAATCTGATAGGTGTCTTGCCCATCCTTACGCATTTTCACCACATCAAGCTGAAGGCTTTTTTCATCCAGACAAGCCCCGAACTGTTCCTTGCTGATTCCTTCCATAGAAAGAACCAGCGCGATGGTTTCATACGGGTTGTTTGAACTTAACCATTGCTCTTGCTGGGCAAATAGCTTTTTCACCAAACGCTGCACTTTTGCGGAATCATTGGTGCAGCGGCTGGCACTGGCAGCCGCCATATCATATCTATCCCGCACAAAATTGCGGAAGATGAAGCGCACTTTCCCTGTGTCGATATACTCAGACTTTAACTGAGGGAACACATCATTAGCGAAATGCCCGCAGTGTGGGCAGGTGAAAGATGCATATTCAATAATTTCAATTGGTGCCTCTGCTGCCCCATAAACAATATCGCCATAAAAATAGGCCGGGTTTTTCTGTATATCTTCAGGATGGCTGTTTTCTTCAGCCGCGGCAGAGCCGCCCACAAGAAGCAGACACATCACAATAAATTTTTTAAACAAACCAGTTCCCCTCATCTGCCACTAATTTTTATTGGCATCTTTCTTATTGGTGTAAACATACTCCCCCAGGCTCTGCAGCGCCTGTTTTAGTGGGCTAAGCTCCTCATTTTGCGAAGGCGCTACAATGTCATTCAAGCGTTTTTTCTCTTCCCCGACGAGCTTTTTCTTCTCAAGCCGGGTCCTCAGCGTACGGCGCGGCAATGGCCCCTGTTTCACATCTAACCGGGTTACAGCTCCATAGCCGAAAAACATATTCACCATTTCCACTACACGCGGCGCTTTATGCTGTAATAAAGGGGCAAAAGCAGATTCACAGCGCACAATCAAGGTGGCCCCCATGCGTTCACCGCGGGGGAACATCAATCTTACAGGAATGGTGTAAGCTGCAAGCTCTTCCCCGACAATCTGGCCCCAGCGGGTAACGATCTCTGCCTGAGCAAAACCCCGCATTCTCATGGCATTGCTCACCAGCCCCCCTGCCACACGGCCCGCAGAGGACATCTTGTTCAGACGATTCGGAGGTCTCTTTCCTCCGCCTTTGCCTTTCTTTGATGGTGGTTTATTTGGCTGTGAGGCCATCGGGCTTGCTCTCCGTGCCATAATCTCTATAAGCAATTGCTATCAAAGCCCCTGAAGGGACACAAGAGTAAAGCAGCAGGTTCAACCCTTTGTGATGACAGACTTGGCCACACAATTACTGGACTGGTACGACAGGAACAAACGAAACCTGCCCTGGCGCGCGACAGGTGACAAGAGGCCTGACCCCTATGCTGTGTGGCTTTCTGAAGTGATGTTACAGCAAACCACTGTCGCCACTGTGAAAGGCTATTTCGAAAAATTCCTGAACCGCTGGCCAACGGTGACCGCCCTAGCCGCCGCCACACAAGAAGATGTACTACAGGAATGGGCAGGCCTCGGCTATTACAGCCGCGCACGCAACCTGCATAAATGCGCGCAGGTGGTAACTACAGAGCATGACGGTACTTTTCCAAGCACGGAAGCGGCGCTTCGGGCCCTGCCCGGCATTGGGGATTACACGGCAGCCGCCATCGCTTCTATTGCTTTTGATGAGCCCGCAACTGTGGTGGACGGCAATGTGGAACGGGTGATAAGCCGCCTCCACCGCGTGCAAGAGAAAATGCCTACTGCGAAGAAGGCCATTAAAGAATTAGCAGCAGAACTCACTCCACAGGAACGCGCCGGAGATTATGCTCAGGCCACTATGGACCTGGGAGCCACAATCTGCTCTCCCAAGAAACCAAAATGCCTTTTGTGCCCATGGGTGAAGGCTTGTGCAGCCCACAAAGCGGGAGACGAAGAGCGATACCCGATCAAAGCGCCGAAAAAGCTGAAACCAACCAGGCGAGCTATTTCTTTCTGGCTAGAGCATGACGGGCATATATTGTTAGAGCGTCGTCCTCAAAAAGGCCTTCTTGCGGGGATGCCCGGATTATTTTCCACCCCATGGATAGAACGGGATAATTTCCCTGAAGTGCAGGAGTGGCAAGCCCATGTCCCGGTAGACTCTTACTGGAAAAAAACCGAGGACATGGCTAAACATACCTTCACTCATTTTCATCTGGAGACCCGCCTCCTCACCGCCAAATCTTCACAAAAGCTGAATATAGAAAATGGATTTTGGCACCCTATAAATGATATTAAAAACATAGGCTTGCCGACTGTTTTTGATAAAATAGTTAAATTAAAACCTTAAGTGTCAGCCCATCACTTGATCAGATTATGATATAATCCAGAAAGCTTCACAGCAATGGGGTCTTCCACCCCTTTCTCTGCAGACAGTTCCTATATGGATTGCAAACAGCAACTCGCTCTGCCCGCCATCGCGAACCATGCTCTGCATCCAGAAAAAGAGCATACACGGGCCCCTTGCGTGACAGGCCTCACATGGTGCAAACTGATGGAAGGATAGAGCACCGAGCCTGCCTCCAGCTTCACTTCCTGCGCCCCATAATTGCCTTCACTCACCAGTTCCCTACCGTCATAGCCTTCTTGGGCAGACCCTTACTTTAAGAGTCACTATCATTTCTAACAAAACCATACCACGACGGTATTTTTTGATAATAAGACGCAAAAACAGGTCGAAACCGTGGAGTTTCGGCCTGAAATCATCGTCTCAAATCTAATTGGAAATTATAGTGCCTTCACGAAAGACACAAAAAGAAACAGAGCAAAGGCAAGAGCTGCAAGCATGGTGAGTGACATCCCAACCACCCTGAGCGAACCATATTCCTTCGTCACCAGAATGTAGGCATGGCAAAGCCGACCAACAAGCAAGGCCAGCCCTCCCCCCACAAGCAACCAAAGCGGTGCGGCCATCAGTTCACACACGAGCATGCCAACAAGAATGATGGGCACCGTTTCTGTGAAATTCCCGTGAGCGCGGATACGGCGGCGCAACACTCTGTCATCTCCGTCCGACAGGGAAATTCGCTTTTCCCGACGATAGAGAGCTACCCGCATGGTGAGGACCACGTGCATCACAATGAGAACAGAAACAAAAAACGCTGTTACAGAAACACCGGCCATTTCACCTTCTCCCATACTGAATGTTCAATCCTTTATATATAATAGACTGATCTGTCCAGAAAAAGGAAACAGTTAACACCAGCCAGAACGATAACCTCCACCATACTCCCTCGCTTGCCCATGATCCAACATCAACTGGTTAATATGTGCTCCATCCGTTGAATATATATTCGCCAGCAAACGCCCGTATGTATCCCTGCCCTTTACCTCCAGATGAACCTTGTCTCCAGTATAGGATCGCAGCAGATTACGCTGTTCCAGTGCCAGTTCCTTCTCATACGAACAGCGGGCGCCACCGAGTTCTGCCGTATCTATACCCAAAAGACGAACACGTTCCTGCACTCCTGTATCAGGCATCAGAATAGTTAAGATGCCACGAGGCACGGGCCGTATAACAGGCGACCACCATCGCACGAGAACTCGCCGGATTTATATAGGATATCGCTCGACATGCTAAACCTCTGAAACTCTCATCACCTCGACCAACAAAACCAAACTCTCTACAAGCAGAAAAACACTCATACAAAACAAACAGATGATTACCGAACCGGGTCCCCCACAGGGAACCCGAAACACTGATAATTCTCAGCTTAACTCAAAGGGCCATATTAGAATTTATACGCGAGACTGACACCATACATGCGGGGTGCTCCGACATTGAAACTGGCACTGCTGTAATCTGTCCCGGGGTTGGTGGACCCCCGAGAGAAATATCGCTTATCAAACACATTGTTTGCAAATATACCAATTTCCCATCGACCTTCCGTTTCTTCAAACGATGCCCGCAGATTCAACAGCCCATAAGAGCCCTGACTCATCGAATCATGATTATAGAAGTTGAAGAAGGTGTGATCCTGCCACAGATAATCTGCCCTCAGGGCCAAATCCATTGTTGCAGATACCGGGACTACATATTTCGCGCCAACATTGAATTGCCATTCAGGCGCTTTCACCAAAGTGTTCCCACTGAAATCCTGAACACCTAGCTCTGGGAATATATTATCCTGTGATTTCAGTTCGGAAAACTTTGTATCCAGCCAAGTCAACGCCCCTGTTATGGTGAGTGCTTCCGTAATCCAGGCATCTACTTCTAGCTCAGCCCCTTTAATGGTGGCAGCAGCCGCATTTTCCACCCCGCCGGTAAAAGTGGTTCCATCAAATGTGCCGAAAACATTTTGCTGAAGATCTGTATAATCCGAATAAAAGGCTGTTACAGCAAAACGGGCACGGCCATCCCATGCGCTTATTTTGGCACCCGCTTCATAGTTCCAGACATATTCAGGATTAAATACATCTGCAGGGGTAGAGTATGTATTGAAGCCACCAGCTTTGAAGCCTCGAGCCACATTGGCAAACAACATCACACTGTCATTAAGCGTATAGTCCAAAGACACCCGTGGAGTTACTGCACTCCAGTTTTCCTCTACGGAGAATACCCAGAAGTCATCCAGTAAATTTATCCCGTTAAACACACCCCCAAGCGAAGCATATGTTTTTGTATCATAGGTATACCGTACACCTGCGGAGATTCTAAGCGCTTCCGTAAAACGATAGCGTAGCTGACTATAAACAGAGTAGCTTTTTAAATTCTGTTCCGGACCACCAAATGGGCGCGAAGAAAACTCCGAGATACCTTGAACTTCAGAAGCATAGTGCACAGGTTGTTCGGCTTTATCCGACAAATATAGCCCCCCAAAAATAAGGTCCAGCCTGTCTGCCAGATCGGCTGTCAGAGTCAGTTCCTGCGTAAACTGCCAGACATTCACATTGATATAGGGATTTTGACTAATAGACAGTGCCGTACCATCATAATCAAAGGCAGCATTATAGTCCAGGTAACGATACCCTGAAGTGGAAACCAGTGTGGCAGTCGGAGTAATGTCCCATGCTATATTCAAGGTCGCTGCATATTTTTCATTACGGCCATATCCAAGCTGGTCGCCTTCGTACTCAAGCTTTTCAAGGTCTATAATCGGCGTATCAAAAAATTCCGCCGCAGATGGAACATCAGGCCTGACCCTGCCAGCGACGAAAAAGCCCTGCCCGATGGATTTGTCAATGCTGCCTTCCAGTATCAGCAGTACCTCCAGGTTATCCTGTGGTGTGGCCAGAAAAGAGGCACGGGCATGTATGTTATCCCGGTTTTCGATAGTACGGTCTTGCAGTGTGTTTTTTATCCAGCCGTCGGCATCATCCGTCTTGAAGGCAAAGCGTGCCAGAAGATCATTCCCCATCAGCGCCCCACTGATATAGCCTTCCGTACTGAAACGATTATAATTGCCGATGGTCGCTTTGATGCCTGCCTCAAATTCTTCTGTAGGGCGTTTGGAATAGATATTGATGCCACCGCCAGTGGCATTCCTACCCGAAATAGTGCCCTGAGGCCCGCGAAGCACTTCCACCCGTTCCACATCCAGAAAATCGGCATCAAAAAAGATGCTACGCCCCAGAACAACCCCATCCTGTGAAATAGCAACACCGGTCTCGGCTCCTATGCCTTCCAGTTCAGAGCCAATACCTCTGATAGTGACAAAGTTTGTAACATTCCCACCCCCTATCTGCAGGCTGGGAGCAAGTTGCTTCAAGCTGTACATATCCTCCACACCGGCATCGGCCAATCGCTTTGAAGAAAAGGCCGTAATGGCGATTGGCAGGTCCATCACGCTCTCCGCCCGTTTTTCCGCCGTTACGATAATCTCTTCCAGCACAAAAGAGTCTGATGCCTCACTTTTGCTATCGGCACCGCTGTCTGCTGAGCCTGCTGCATCAGTTTTAACAACGACTACATTGCTGGATGTGAACTCATAGGTAAGGCCTGTGCCCGCGAGCAACTGGTTCAGGGCACCTTGCGCAGAATAGACACCATCGAGCGAAGGCAGTTTGATGCTACGATCCACATTTTGGGAAACAATGATCTGCACACCGGAAAGCTCTGCCAGTTGAAGCATAGAAGCACTCACAGATTGTGCGTTCATGGAAATGCGAACATCCGCCCCAGCCTCTGCATAGGCAGCCACTGTTGCCGCCATCAATGCAGTTGAACATAGCCCTGAGGCCAGCCCTCTCTTGATTCGTATTTTTAAATTTTTACTGACAGTTTTCACAACCATCCTCCCCGTTGTGGTTTACCCTAAAGAATGTTTCTGAACATTCCCTTAGTAAACGCTTGAAGGTTGCTTTTACCCTTTGTCATAGCCAAATTTATTTCTGTTTTGACAGAATAATACGGTCTTCCCGCTCGGTCACCTCAATCGGGTTCCCGTGCTGAAGGCCTGCGAGGCCTGCGCTGATATCATCCACCCTGAGGGCTGCTACGATATCAAGCGTTTCAATGCTTTCATCCGCAATAACAATAGGCCGCACACTATAGCGATTCAGCTCCTGCACAACAGCAGATAATGGCTTGCCATCAAACGCCAACATGCCTGTACGCCAGCGATGATAAGCCTGCATGGCAGCAGGATAGCTGAGCGTGGCTTCATTCTGCTTGAGGTCGTACCGAACCACGGTGCCTGCCATCACAAGGCGCTTCCCTGTGGCACTGACAGTTACATCGCCACCACCTGGCGTTTTGGGGGACGGTACAATACCATTCCTTTCCTCACCTTCCTGCTGCACAGCCACAAGACCATCAACCACAGCCAGCGTAAATTCATCCATGCCTCTGGTAATATTAAACGATGTGCCAAGCACGTTTATGAGATGGGAACCTACATCCACCTGAAATGGCTTCTCCAAGTCTGCTGCTATATCAAAAAAGGCTTCGCCACGCACCAGATGAACTTGCCGCACATGGCCTGACATTTCCACCTGAAGCTCGGAGTTTGTGTTCAGCGTGATGGTGGATCCATCTGCCAGCAGCACTTCTTTTTGTTCACCCTTAGTCGTTTGGTAGCTCTGTTTTGCCACGCCGAAAGAGAGAAGAGATCGCCAATCAGCCCCCTGCCCCAAGAGAACCACACCAAAAGCCAGACATGCTGCCACAGCCAGCCACTGTATGCGCCTGCCTGCCGTTTTTTGAGGAGCAATTTTCTGCTCTGGCGACACCAATGCAAGCAAGTCAGGGTCATCCGCCAGTTCATCCACTCTGGCAAGACCACGGCCTATCAACTGACACTCTCGCTGGAACTGTGCGTCATGATCCCGGCGATTTCTAGCGTCCTGCTCGGCAGTGTCAGAAAGCCCCTCGCCAAAAACATCAACCATTGTTCTGGCAGCCTGTTGTCTCCGGGAAAATATGCTGGAGAATAATGACATTTTATTGGCCTCCCCCCGCCTTCTCAATACGATCCTCAACATCACGAATACGCAGGAGGGCCCTCATCATAAAATTCTCAACCT
>JBNKGK010000132.1:0-8603 GCA_050289785.1 Kordiimonas sp. | reverse complement strand
CGCTCAACATGTTTATTTTCCATGGTTGTGTAAACACACAGCAACGAGGTCAGGTCAGATCAGGCGAGTGTCAACAGCTACACGACAAAGTTAAGCGTCTAATCACAGTTACCCCACATTTTAATCACGTCCTGTTGGTAATAAAAGTTATGACTATTTCAGCCTGAAAGCTGCCGAAAGCAGCATTGGTGATGTTTCGCGGCTTCCTTATACTCTTAAGGTTCTTCTTGAGAACCTTTTACGCTTCGAAGATGGTGTCACTGTAAAGGTTGAAGATGTTCAGGCGCTGGCTGGCTGGCAGAAAACACAGACCTCAGATCATGAAATTCAGTATCGCCCAGCGCGGGTGCTGATGCAGGATTTCACCGGTGTGCCCGCCGTTGTTGATTTGGCGGCCATGCGCTCCGCCATGACAGAGCTGGGCGGGGACCCTGAAAAGATCAACCCGCTGGCTCAGTGTGACCTGGTGATTGACCACTCGGTTATGGTGGACAAGTTCGGCACCCCAAAATCCTTCAAGGAGAATGTGGACCTGGAAATGGAACGCAATGCAGAGCGCTATGAGTTCCTGAAATGGGGCCAGAACAACCTTAATAACTTTAACACCGTTCCCCCCGGAACAGGCATCTGTCATCAGGTGAACCTGGAATATATCGCCAAAACCGTATGGACCAGCGAAGAAAACGGCCGCATCCTTGCCTACCCGGATACCTGCGTGGGCACAGATAGCCACACAACCATGGTGAACGGCCTTGCTGTTCTGGG
Source organism: Kordiimonas sp. (assembly GCA_050289785.1). GTDB lineage: Bacteria > Pseudomonadota > Alphaproteobacteria > Sphingomonadales > Kordiimonadaceae > Kordiimonas. The sequence continues at coordinate 7,838 of JBNKGK010000132.1, read as the reverse complement.
CTGGGGTGTTGGTGGTATTGAGGCGGAGGCGGCTATGCTTGGCCAGCCCGTTTCCATGCTGATCCCTGAAGTGGTTGGTTTCAAGCTGACAGGTAAGCTGAATGAAGGCATCACAGCCACTGACCTTGTGCTCACGGTAGTGCAAATGCTGCGCGAAAAAGGTGTTGTTGGCAAATTTGTTGAATTCTATGGCCCCGGCCTTGATGAACTGACCCTGGCTGATCAGGCCACCATCGCCAATATGGCGCCGGAATATGGGGCCACCTGTGGTTTTTTCCCGATTTCACAGCAAACACTGGATTATCTGGAATTTACCGGCCGGGATGACGAGGCGATTGCGCTGGTTGAAGCCTATGCCAAAAAGCAAGGCATGTGGCGTGACAGGAATTCCCCAGAGCCTGTGTTCACAGATACGCTTGAGCTGGATATCTCCACAGTCAAACCATCCCTTGCAGGCCCTAAACGCCCGCAGGACAGGGTTGAACTGGCTGTTGCCGCCCGTGAGTTTGATGGTGTTCTTGAAGACTTTGGTAAAAGCGGTGATGACACAGGGTATGCCGTTGAAGGTGAGGATTTTAAGCTGAACCACGGCGATGTTTGTATTGCCGCGATTACCAGTTGCACCAATACATCAAACCCCGGTGTGCTGGTAGCAGCAGGTCTTGTCGCGAAAAAAGCCAATGCTCTCGGGTTGAAGCGCCAGCCATGGGTGAAAACATCCTTGGCGCCCGGCTCGCAGGTAGTGACAGATTATCTGAACAAAGCGGGCCTTACCGAGCATTTGGATGCCTTGGGCTTTAACCTTGTGGGTTATGGTTGCACCACCTGTATAGGGAACTCTGGCCCGCTGGATGCACCGATCTCCAAAACCATCAATGGGAATGATCTGGTTTGTGTGTCTGTTCTTTCCGGCAACCGGAACTTTGAAGGCCGTGTTAATCAGGATATTAAAGCTAATTATCTGGCGTCTCCCCCGCTTGTTGTGGCCTATGCTATTGCGGGCTCCATGAAAATCAACATCACGGAAGAAGCCATCGGTCAGGATAAAGACGGTAAAGATGTCTTCTTAAAAGATATCTGGCCGTCTAATAAAGAAGTGACTGAGGCGATTGCATCTGCGCTCACCAGCAATATGTTCACCGAACGATATGCAGATGTGTTTACGGGCACAGCTGAGTGGCAGGCCATTCCTGTCACTGAAAGCCAGACATATGCATGGAATGCAAAAAGCACCTATGTGCAGCACCCGCCCTATTTTCAGGGGATGACACAGGAAGTAGGGGACATCGCTGATATTATTGGCGCTCGTCCCCTCGCATTGTTGGGGCACAGTATTACAACAGACCATATTTCCCCGGCTGGTGCGATCAAGCCTGATAGCTCTGCAGGGCAATATCTCCGGTCCAAAGGCGTTGCCGTGGCAGATTTTAATTCCTACGGTTCCCGGCGGGGCAACCATGAAGTGATGATGCGCGGCACGTTTGCAAACATTCGTTTGCGTAACCTGATGGCGCCCGGCACGGAAGGTGGCTGGACGATACACCAGCCCTCCGGCGAGGTGATGAGCATTTATGATGCCGCCATGAAATATCAGGAAGCAGGCACACCGCTTGTTGTGGTGGGCGGCAAGGAATACGGCACCGGCTCTAGCCGTGATTGGGCGGCCAAGGGTACTAATCTTCTTGGTGTGAAAGCGGTTATAGTGGAAAGCTTTGAGCGCATTCACCGGTCTAACTTGGTGGGTATGGGTGTTTTGCCGCTGCAGTTTAAAGAGGGGGATAACCGTGAAAGCCTGGGCCTTGATGGCACAGAGACGTTCGATATTACTGGCATTGGCGGCACCATTAGCCCGAGGCAGGATGTGATGGTGACCATTCATTATGCCGATGGCACATCAAAGGAAATCACCGTTCTGTGCCGCATCGACACGGAAAACGAGGTGGAATATTTCAAAAATGGCGGCATCCTGCATTATGTGCTGCGCCGCCTGGCTGCTTAAGCCGTAGATTTCAGACACAAGAAAAGGGCGGCACCAGCCAGCGCCGCCCTTTATATATCAGGGTAGCGATATAGATTTACTCTATGATTGCCTGATAGGTCATCTGATGCATCATTTTACGGGTTTCTATATGCTCTCTGGTTGGAATAACTTGTGTCATGATCAAAGCAATAAGGCCATAGTCATAATCTATCCAGAAATCCGTATTGGCCCAGCCTGACCAGGAATATTGGTGATTGGAACCGGCATTTCCATTGGCAATACTATTGCGCATGACCAGGCCACAGTATCCAAACCCTAATCCCCTGCCCTGTGCTACCGGGAAACCTAAACTAGCGATTGGCATCGACCCAAAACGCTTGTCCAGTTGATCGGATACCATCATCTTCACAGATGTTGGGCTGAGTATTGTTGTATCATCTAATGTGCCTCCATTTAATAACATCTGACAGAAACGCAGATAGTCTGACACTGTGCTTACAAGGCCTGCTCCACCAGCTTCGAAGGAAGGTTTTTGTGTATAATCGCCACCATAATTGTCTGGTGATGCAGCTACAAGGCCATTATCTGATTGTTCGTACAAACGTGTAAGGCGGCCTGCATGGATTTCGGGCACGTAGAAGCTTGTATCAGGCATTTTCAGGGGGCTAAATATTTGGTTTTGTAGGAACTGGCCATAACTCTGCCCTGAAACCACCTCAACCAGACGCGCGAGAACACGCATAGATTCCCCATACCCCCACTGTTCACCAGGATGGAATATTAAGGGTTTGTCTGCTAGCTGTTTCACCCCTTGTTCTAGAGATGGGGAGGTTAATCGGATCAAAGCTTCGCTTTCGGCTACGTCACAGGGGAGGTCAGGAATGAGGCCCTGGTATGTAAAGCCCGCTGTATGAGTGAGAAGCATTTCAATGGTGATAGGGCGTTTGGCGGGCACCAGCCCATGCTCGGTGTAAACCTGCATATTGCTAAATTCAGGCAGATAATCGGCGATAGGGTCACTAAGGCAGAAAAAGCCCTCCTCATATAAAGACATAACCGCTACGCCAGTAACAGGTTTTGTCATGGAATAGAGCCTAAAGATATGATCACATGATAGCGGCTTTCCAGATTCGATATCTGCATAGCCCTGTGCTGCCATATGTATCACTTTGCCATGTCGGGCGATGGCTGTAACAATGCCCGGTACTTTGCCCTTATTTACAAAAGGCTGAAATGCGTGCTGAATACGCGCTAACCTGTTTGGGCATATGCCTACGCTTGCTGGATCCACGTTTGGCAGACCTCGTGTATTTTTATTAGAAAGCATGGTCACCTCAGAAAAACATAAGGATTGAGTCCGGAAGGGGGTACCCCTTCCGGGTAAAGGACTTTTCTAGAAGTGATGTGCTAGGCTGATGCCATACATTCTTGGCTCGCCTAAAGTAGCTAGGTTTTTTCTGTATCCGATATCTTCAACATAAGAACTGTTGAAATATCTTTTATCCAGAATGTTCTTACCAAAGATACTTATTTGCCAACGGCCATCTTCGGCTTCAACTGCGATATTGAAATTCAGAAGGCCATAGGCATTTTGGCCAACAAGATCACGGTTATAAAAATCGAAATAAACTTTGTCCTGCCATTGGTAATCCAGCCGCATTACCCCAAGAAGTTCATTACTTATTGGAACCGCATATTCCCCACCAATCGTGAACTGCCATTCAGGGGCACGGATCATTTTGTTACCTGAAAGGTCACGGATGCCGAGATCAGGAAACAAGGCATCTTCGGAGAAGAGTTCTTTGAACTTTGCATCCAGCCATGTGGCGGACCCATTTATACGGAAGGCTTCCGATATCTGGGCATCAACTTCAAACTCCAACCCTTTGATCGTTGCTGCCGCAGCATTCTCTACTCTGAAGAATTGTGCGCCTTCACCTGTTAGCAGCACGTTTTGTTGCAGATCAGTATAGTCAGAGTAGAAGCCTGTTAGTCCCACATGGGCCCTCCCATTCCATAATATGCTTTTCACCCCGGCTTCGTAATTCCAAACCAGCTCTGGGTTAAAATCATCAATGGGGTAAGTATAGGTATTCATACCTCCGGCTTTAAATCCTCTGGCCACATTTGCGAACAAAGTAACATCATCATTTATGGCATAATCTATGGCCAGTCTTGGTGTAACAGCATTCCAAGACCTTTCTGCCTCAAAAAGCCCAAGAGCAGATCCGTTAAGGGTTGGCATATCTTTAAGGGTTTTCTTGTCGTGTGTATATCTAAGTCCGGCAGAAATACGCAGGTCATTGGTAAGCTGATAGCGTAACTGGCTATATACTGAATAGCTGGCTAAATCCTGGTCAGGGCGCCCTTCCAAAAGGCTTATGCCTGCTGGTATGGATACATAGTCAATTGGTTCACCTGCGCTATCCCTTACATAAAGACCGCCAAGGATAAGGTCCATCTTGTCAGTCAGGTCTGCTGTTAAGGTCAGTTCCTGTGTGAATTGCCATATATCAAAGGCAACGAATGGACTTTGGCTACCTGCCAGCAGGCTACCATCATAATCTGATGATGCTTCTGATGTGCGGGAAATATAGCCAGTGGTTGAAGTTAATGTAGCGTCAGGGGAAAGATCCCAGACAATGCCCAGAGTGAAGCCATATTGCTCGACATCACGAAACTGTCCCTGATCGGCTTCAAAGGTTAGGTTGTCAAAATCCGGTAAGGATATATCCAGTTCTTCCTCTACAGAAGGGACATCTGACAAAACTCTACCCCTTGCCAGTTGCCCAATAGGATTGGATCGATCATTGATAGCATCAGCAATGAATAGAACCTCCAGGTTTTCAGCAGGTAAAGCCAAAAGGGAAGCTCGCACATGCACTTTGTCCCTTGAGCCAGTTTTCTCGTTTAGAAATGTGTTGGTAAGCCATCCATTAGAATCATCAGTGCTAAAGGCTATGCGTCCCTGAAGCTTGTCACCCATCAAAGGTCCACTAAGATAGCTGTTTGTTGAAAAACGGTTGTAATTTCCAAAAGTTAGTTTAAAGCCACCTTCGAATTCCTCCGTTGGGCGCTTTGAATGGATATTGATGCTGCCACCTGTAGAGTTTCTACCGCTTATGGTGCCCTGAGGGCCTCTTAGAACTTCCACCCTTTCCACATCCATAAAATCAGCATCAAAGAACATGCTGCGGGAAAAGACAACACCATCTTGAGATATGGTAACGCCTGATTCTGCGCCTATATTGATGAGGTCAGTGCCAATTCCTCGAATGGACACGAAGCTTGTTAAAGCTTGTCCACCAAATTGTAAGCTTGGCGCTAACTGTTTTAAGTCGCTTACCCCTGATACGCCAGCCCGGTTCATTCGTTCATCTGAAAAAGCAGAAATGGCGATCGGAATATCCTGCAGGCTTTCAGCCCGTTTTTCTGCCGTCACAATGATTTCCTCAAGAACAAAAGCTGCTTCTTGTGGGTTGTCTTCCTGCTGTTGTGGGGCAGCGCCTGCGGCGTCTGAAACGATGCGCACTGTACGGGCATCAATAAATTCATAGGAAAGACCGGAGCCTTTTAAAAGCTGCTCCAGCGCTTCCTTGGGCGCATAATCTCCCGTCAGGGCCTGGGCTTGTTTGCCTTTTACTTTTGCCTCAGCAAAACCAATAGCCAGCCCGGTTTGCACACCAAACTGATAAAGAGCCGTAGAGAGAGGCTGAGCCTCAATTTCCACCCGAACAGACGGGCTTGCAGCGGTGGCAGGTGTAGCCACCAGCATGGCCCCTAAAACCAGTGCCGAAGCCCCGGTGTGTAATGCTCCCCTCCGTAGGGTGGATGTGGCCGCCTTTTGGGCATGGCCCATAAATGGTGTCAGATTTTTCATTGTATTCCTCACCTAAGATGATCATAATACATGAGGTCGCCTCATGGAAAGCGCTTCCCTTACGCCCAGAGGAGATGACCCTCACGACTAGTACGTCCTGAAGAGGGGAAAAACACCGCAGGGTCTTTTTTGTTTTTTCAGGTTGTTTATTGAATGCACTGGCATTTGATACGTTTTTCACTGGTGGTGGTTTATTTTATAACCAGTTGAATTTACTGTAAAAACAGAGCGTCTTAAGTGCAATTTCGATGGAAAGCTTGGCGTGGGAAATGGTTGTTAAAAAAACAGGAAAACAGTGGGGAAGCGGGCTGGCGCTGTTGGCGGCGCATGCGCGCCCGGACCTCTTGTCTTTCATGCAAAAACGGGTGAATGACCAGCGTATTGCGGAAGATTTGGTGCAGGATAGCTTCCTCAAATTTGCTGAGGGTGGCTATGATCCCGTGGCGGCTAATGCGCGGCCTGTTTTGTTTGGTATTGCCAAAAACCTGTTGTTTGACCGCCTCAGAAAATTACGGCGCGAGCGTGATCTGGGTCTAACTGGCTCTGGCGCTGATATGGACAATCTTCATTTATTACCCAGTGAGGCCCCGTCTCCTGAATATATGGCAGAAATCAGCCAGGAATTTGCCACAGTGGCGCAAATCGTGAAGGCCATGCCCAAGAGGCCAAGGCAGGTTTTCACACTTTCACGCATGTATGGGCTCACGCATCAGGAAATTGCAGATAGGCTGGGCATATCCCGGTCTATGGTGGAAAAACATATTATGGATGCCATGTCGCGGTTTTTGCAGGCAATGCGTCACAACGGCAAGAAACGAGGGTAAACAGATGGATGAATTTTTGCAGTTTACCCTGCGGTGTTTTTGCCTGGGAACAGACGTATGGTTTAGAAACTCCTCACTTGCTTCTGGCAGTGTGCGAGGTTGGATATGAAAATGAGCGAACGGTCAGAAAAAAACAGGCCTGATGATATCCTTGCTTGGCAGGTTTTACTCAGTAGTGGGACAGCTACGGTTGAAGATCACCATGATTTTAAAGCCTGGTTGGAAGTATCATCAGAAAACCGGGCTGCCTATGAAGAAGTGCAGCACGTTTTTCGGGTTTATGATGCTCTTTGGGCAGATGAACAGGCCCCTGAAGAAATGTTTGATGTTGGGGATGCTGTTCATGCATCTGCCCCACCCTACAAACTCACCCGTTGGTTTGTGCCGGTGGCCATTGCCGCTTGCCTGTTATTGGTTGTGGGTGGGGCTACACTATTCTCGTTCCTGAATGTCCCAAAAGCCCCTTATGTGGCAGAGACAACGGCGGTGGGTGAACAGCGCGCCCTTCTGCTTGCAGATGGGTCCACTGTTTATCTTAATACGGATACGAAAATAGAGTATTCCCTGTCAGATAGTCAGCGAAACGTGAAGGTGCTGAATGGGGAGGCTTTTTTTGAAATTGCCAAAGACCCTGCGGCACCGTTCACAGTTGTTGCTGGGTCAAGGGGTGTGCGGGTGATTGGAACAGCCTTCAATGTTCGGTTCATCAATGGAGTGGCGGATGTCACAGTGACAGAGGGGGCCGTTGGCCTTACTGATCCTGAGCAGAATGCGCGTACGCAACCAGCGGTAAGATTAGAGGCTGGCATGGCCGCTACCTATACAGCCAGCTCTATAAAGGTGCAGCCAAACATTGAGCTAGAGGCCGTAAAAGCATGGCGATATAAGAAGCTATTTTACCAAAATGCGTCACTTAGTCACGTGGTGCGAGATTTGAATCGTTATTTTTCAAGTGAGTTCAAAACCGTTGGTGAAGCGGCCGAAAACCTCAGGGTGACCCTCATACTCAATTTGGAAGAAGAAGAGATTTTGTTGAATACCCTTTCCAAGCAATTACCTATCAGAATTCAAAATGGCAAAAATAATACAAGGATTATCAGTGTATTACCTGAAAACTCAATAAGTGTACCAGAGTAGAAGTTGATTTTCCGGG
>JBNKGK010000131.1:0-8701 GCA_050289785.1 Kordiimonas sp. | reverse complement strand
CTTGTTTGAGCCTGTTGAAAACTCCTGATAATTCACTCCCGGCACAGATGACAAATAATCTGCCATTCCAAGAACATTTCTCTTTTTCAGAACGTCAGATCCAAGAGCCGAAATACTCATGGCTGTATCCTGCAAACCCGTCTTTCTCTTGGTGGCTGTCACCACAATCTCTTCCAGAGTGAAAAACGTCTCTTCCTCAGCCTGTTCATCATTTGCAGCCTCGGGCCCAACACCATTATTCTCAGGGGCTTTGACCACCGCATACGTATCCTGGTCTGTGCGTTGCAGCATAACCCCCTGTCCTTCAAGAAGGCGGGATAACCCCTCCCTGGAGGTATAAGTACCCAATAGCCCTTGTGTTGTTTTTTCGCTCAATAAATCATGAGCGTAAAACACTTGGACACCGGTCAATGCCGTAAAATCTTTCAGGGCACCAATTAAAGACTGGGATTTAATGTTAAACTGGTGGCCTGCACCCTGCTCCGCCTGAACGGCCCCTGCCATAGCGACCATCATAGTGGCGGCAATAGCTGTATAGGATGTATTGTTTTTAAACATAATCATCGTAGCTCCCTCAACACCAATATATTGCTCATTATCCCGTTATACTAGATTTTACTTATTCCTTCGGGCTGTCAACTACGTAGGCGATACAACTTCAAAAATGTCCTATTATTTTCTGAAAATATTGCTTTGCTGCCACTCGGGAGCGTTATGTCAAAGGGCGGCGCATAATAATGATCACATCATCTTCATAGGTAATAGAAACAGGTAAAGCTGCCTCCAGAACACTGAAGAAAGAGTTAATCTTTCCAACATTAAACATGCCGCCTGCCACTAATTTTTCCACCTCTTCATCTGCGATTACAATTTTATCTTTGATGTAGGGCTGCACACCTCGCACAATCTCTCGTAGCGTTTTCTGATCGAAAATAATCTGCCCCTTCTGCCACAGAACTTCACGTTGCAAGAGCTGATCATCCAAGTGTAAACGTTCAAATTTACTGTCTCCCAAGATAATCTGATCTCCCACCTCCAACTGTGTTTTCCCGGGCAGTGACACACTGTTGGCACTATTTTGCTCAGCTGGCACAGATTCAGATTTCACCTCAACCTTTCCTTCCGTAACCAAGACAGAAATCTCTGCCTCTCGCTGCCAAATATTAAATGCTGTCCCCACAGCGCGCACGTAGGTGTCCCCAACGGTCACTTCAAAAGGACGCTTTTGATCCTTTGCAACATCAAAATAGACTTCCCCTTTTTTAAGCTGAATTCTGCGGACTTCGTCAGTCATCGCTACGGCAATTTCTGAATTCGTGTTAAGCATGATCACAGAGCCATCAGACAGCATCTCCCTGCGCTGCTCCCCCGTGGCGGTTTGATAGGTGGTCACCGCTTTTGGCTGAATAACATACTGCCAAAGCCCAAATGACCCCAGCATCAACAGCAAAACTGCCGCAATACTGGCAGCATACCTAAACACACGATTACCGATCGCCTCTTTTTCCTGATAAGCCTCTCGTATATCAATGGCATTCTGTATCATGGCGGTCAATTCAGGGTCGCCACCGGTGCCGGACATCAAGCCCTGTTTATAAGCTGGAGCATAAAAGGATAAATTGCGAGACATAATATTCATCTCATCAAAAGCAATATTATGATCCGTTTTCTGAGCAAGCCATAAGTCAAATGCTTTTTGTTCCTGAGGAGAAAACTCACCCGCTTCAAACGCTGTATGCCAAAAGGCCGCTTTCTTATAGATATCCGACATGTCATGCATACTCATCACCGACCTCTACTTCTTTACATACTTGTGTTCAGAGATAGATATAACCTTACCGGTTTTCCCTGTTTCCCTCTCAAAGAAGTCAATAGGAACACCTGCCTTCAAACGACATTCTGCCATGCCGGCGGTGATATGATTTTTCAGGGTACTGCGAGATATACCCATAATTTTAGAGGTTTCATCATATGAAAGCTCCAAAACTTTAATAAAAATCATAGCTTGTCGAACACGAGGGGTAAGTTTTTTTATGATCACTTCCAGATTTTGGATTTGTTGCTGCCTTGCCGTACAATCTTCAGGTGTCGGTCCTTCATCGATGACAGCATTCTGGATAAATTCGATTGGTTCGGTGGTATAAATGCCCTTGCCCTGGCGCCTATAATCATTATAAGCATTCCGCGCTATACGGATCAAATAAGCTTCAGAGTTTTCCACTTCAGACCAGTTTGGCACTTTATGAGCCCGCAAAAAAGTTTCTTGCAGAACATCTTCAACATCTTCCTTATGGCTGATTTTTGATCCCAAAAACCTCTGAACGGCAGGCTCATACCGCTTAAAAAGCTCTGTGATTAATTCCTGATCGGACACCCTTACCCACCACTTATAATCTTTTCCCTATTCAGGTAGGCGGCTATTTCCAGATAATGTCCCAACGGAAAATAAATTTCGTTGTCTGCATTTTCATAGGCACACTATCCTGTTACTACCATAGCATGAAATATGCTCCATAACCATATGGAGTCAACAATAGGCCGGGCACGCGCTTGAGGTGGCAAATAACTATTCACTTCAACAGCATGGTGCAAGGCCTCAATCAGCGTTGTTTCCCAAGCCCGGCCTTATCCATCAGCAGTTCAGTTTGGCTCTAGACCCATCAAGCCCCCCCCCAATGGGCGGTTATCAATCTGCGGGTTTGTCTCACCGTTTAAACTCCTTTGGGGGTGTTTGACCCAGGAGATGTTCAACAAAATAGTCCCATCGCCGGTGATTGAAGGAACCAATATCCGAGTGTCCCTCACAGGGCAGCAGAAGAAGAAAAAATGCTGGATAGACTGGCAAAACTTTTGCCTCTTACCATAGAGCAACAGGAAGATAATCAATTCTTCATTTCGCTAAAACAGAGCTAACACATACGCCGTTCTAGCGTTTTAAGTGACGGCTTCAACCCATCCAAACGGGTCCTTGCTTCTACCATATTGAATATTAGTCAGTTCGTCGAATAAGGCCCGAGACACAGGGCCAGCTTCTGAAGCGGCCACGGCATAATCCTCTCCAAGAAAATGGAAACGATTAACAGGTGAGATAACAGCGGCCGTGCCGCAGCCAAAAGCTTCTGTAATGGCCCCCGCCTGAATATCCTTGAGAATAGTATGGATATCCAACCGCTCTTCAGCCACTTCATAACCAACATGCCTGGCAATTTTGAGGACAGAGTCCCGTGTGATGCCTGGCAAAATACTGCCTGTCAGAGCAGGGGTCACAATATGCTTGCCCTCATAGACAAAACAGATGTTCATTGCCCCCACTTCTTCCACATATCTGCCATCGACAGCATCAAGCCACAACACCTGAGAATAGCCTTTTTTTTGAGCGTCCTCACACATCATCAGGCTGGCTGCATAGTTGCCGCCTGTTTTCGCAGCTCCCACACCGCCAACAACTGCCCGCCTGTATTTGTCAGACACATAAACAGAAACAGGTTTAAAACCTTCCGGAAAATAGGGACCCACAGGCCCAGTTATGATGAAATGCATATACTCCTGGGAAGCGGCCAACCCCAGGTGTGGGCTGGTCGCAATTAATGTGGGCCGAATGTAAAGGGAGGCGCCAGATGTATTCGGCACCCAGGCCTCATCAAGAGCAAGCAGCTGCTTCAGCGCTTCCATATGAAGCCTTTCATCCACAACAGGCATCACCATACGTGTGGCAGAACGGTTCATCCTCCGGATGTTTTCAAGCGGGCGAAAAAGGTTAATACCGCCATCAACATTTCTATAAGCCTTCAGGCCTTCAAAAACTTCCTGGCCATAATGTAATACGGCGGCAGCCGGGCTTAAGCTAATATTTTCAAAAGGTTTTATTTCTGCATCGTGCCAACCTTGGGCATGATTATATTTCTGCACAAACATATGGTCTGAAAAGATATTCCCAAAGCTCAGTTCTTTCGGACATGTAGCTCTTTTATCTATTGGCAATGTGCTAATTTTTATAGACATCTGAAACTCTATTCTCATTATGCTGGTTTATCTTGATCCCATCCGCACAGCGCCGTCCAGACGGATCGTTTCAGCGTTGAGCATCGGGTTGGTTACAATGGCTTCGGCAAGAGCTGCATATTCCTCTGGTTTACCAAAGCGACTGGGGTGTGGAACTTGAGCCTGCAGAGATTGTTGTACCTTCTCTGGCATGTCGGCCAGCATAGGGGTCCAGAAAATACCGGGCGCAATGGTCATCACCCGAATATTGAGCGCAGCAGGGTCACGGGCCATAGGCAACGCCATACCAGCAACACCCGCTTTGGACGCGGCATAGGCCGCCTGCCCCATCTGGCCATCGAATGCAGCAATGGACGACGTGTTAATGATAACACCACGTTCTTCCCCAATCAGATCAGCCTCAGCCAGTTTTGATGCAAAACAAGCGGCCAGATTAAATGAGCCGATCAGGTTGATCTCGATGGTTTTGCGGAAAAGTGCCGGGTCATGCACTACACCAGCACGCCCAACGGTTTTGCATCCCGGTGCAATACCCGCACAGTTGACCAGCACCCTTGCGGTGCCAAGGTCTTGGGTGATCGCGTCAAATCCATCCGTAATTTCCCGCTCCCGGGTGACATCTATTTTATAAAAGCGGCCCCCAATTGCCTCTGCAAGGCTCTCCCCCTCTTTCTCATTCACATCTAGGATGGCCACTTTGGCCCCAAGCCTGGAAAAATGAGTGGCCGTTGCAGCTCCCAGGCCAGAGGCACCACCGGACACGGCGGTAATGATATCCCTGAAGTCCATACCTAGTTTCCCTCTTGTACCATGGAGCGGGCAGTGACCAAGCGCTGCATGTTAGGTATCCCCTCACATAGCTGGAAAAACCCAACATCACAGTAAACCCTGGCTGATCCAAATTCGTCCAGAGATTCATAACCACAGCCCTTTGGAACAGCGGAGCTACAAACCATATCGAGCATGGCCCCCTGTGTGTCGGTTAAAATCATCCCTGTTTCCTATACTGCCTGTTGTCGCGGTGCCCCGAATTGCATCTTGAAAGGTTTTAAACATTTCGGCTCGTTGTTTTTGGTACTTGGCAACGGCCTCTTCTTTCACTGGCCCATAACCACGGATCATATCTGGCAACTCAGCCAAACGAATGGCAGATGGCAGGTTTTGCTCAACCAGAGAGCTGGTGATCAGCTCAATCATCTGAAAATAATCATCCCTCAGGGCGCGCTCGCCTTTACGTTCAGCAGATTTTCCAAAGGGGTCAGCCCATGTAGCACGCAAGAATTTAAATCTTGCCAGCAATCGGAAAACAGGCAGAATCCACGGTCCGAATTTAATTTTTACGGGGCGACCTGTATTAGGGTCCGGGCGCGCTATCAAGGGAGGAGAAAGCCAGATAGAGACTTTCCTGTGGCCTGAAAATTGGTCCTTTAACCTGTCCATAAAGGCTGGCTCACTATACAAGCGCGCTACTTCATACTCATCCTTATAGGCCATTAGTTTATAGGCGTTCCGGGCGACCGATTGCACGAACTCTTGCCCGGCCTCACCAAAAGGCGCTGCTGCTTTCTTGACCCGTTCCAGAAGTCCCTGATAGCGGTCAGCATAGGCTTGGTTCTGGTATAGAACAAGGTCATCATAACGCTGTTGAATGACTGACCGCCAGTCTGTCATTATTGTGTGAGCGGAGGACATAACGCCAGCCGCCTTTTCTACTTCTGTCAGGTTAACGGCAGCACAACGACCCCACATAAAGGCACGTTTATTAAGCTCTACAGCTGCACCATTGATCAGAATAGCCTCTAAAAGTGCGTCCTGCGTTATCGGAAGAAGGCCCTGCTGCCAGGCATAGCCGAGTAACATCATATTGGCGGCTATGACATTGCCAAACAACCCTTCAGCCAGACTGCTGGCACGCAGTTCAAACCCCTTTTGAGCCCGAGACATTAGCGTCTCCACCATATCATCGGCAGGGAGAATGGCGTCCCGATCCGTTACACTATCTGCCGTAGGGGCTACATCCGTGTTTAAAACCACTGCAGCCTGATCCAGGCCCAGTTTGCGCAGGGCACCATTACTGGCAGCGACCACCATGTCGGCTCCCAAGAAAAGGTTGGCTTCGGCTGTCCCTATTCTGACCGCATGGATTTCATGGTCTTTGGGGGCTACGCGCACCTGGCTGACAACCGCCCCGTTCTTTTGGGCAAGGCCCGTAAAATCAAGCACAGTCGCCTTCAACCCTGCGCGGAATGCAGCTGTCCCCAAGAGAGAACCAGTAGTCAGGACACCAAGCCCACCAATACCGGCCACATAAATATTATAAACTGTCTTACCAAGGGCTGGCATCACGGGTTCTGGCAAGGTTGGAAACAAACCTGCCTCCAGCGCCTGTACTGTTTTTTGGTCTGGCTTTCGCAACACTGGCCCGTCTATTTCTACAAAGCTTGGGCAAAAGCCCTTCAGACAAGAGAAATCCTTATTACAACTGCTCTGGTTGACTTTCCGTTTTCGGCCAAAGTCTGTTTCCAACGGTTCAACGGCAATACAATTCGACTGTACAGAACAATCCCCACAGCCCTCACAAACCCGAGGGTTTATATAAAGCCGTTTATCTGGATCCGGATAGGTGCCCCTCTTGCGACGACGGCGTTTTTCTGCCGCACAGGTTTGCTCATAAATGATCGCCGTGACACCAGAAACTTCCCTCGCATGGCGCTGCACAGCATCCATCTCGTCCCGGTGCCTGATGATCACATCCTTTAATATTCGGCTATTTGAATGCCACTTTTCGGGATCATCACTTACCAGATAAACCAGCCCCACCCCTTCAGAAACTAGCTGTTTGCTGATGCTAACCGGGTCGGGCGTTCCTTCAGCGACCTGGCCCCCTGTCATGGCAACCGCATCATTGAACAATATTTTAAAGGTGATGTTGGTACCTGCCGCAACAGCGGCCCGGATAGCTAAAAGCCCACTATGCTGATATGTGCCATCACCAATATTTTGAAAGATATGGCCGGTGCTGGAGAAAGGCGCCGCACCTATCCACTGTGCCCCCTCTCCTCCCATCTGGCTGAAAGTATCTGTTTTAAGTTTGGGCAGAGAAAGCGCCATGATATGGCAGCCAATACCGCCCCCTGCCATAGATCCATCCGGTGTTTTAGTGGAACTGTTATGAGGGCAACCAGCACAGAAGAAAGGCTTTCTCGTGGGAAAGACTGGCGTTTCTGTGCCATTGGACACACTCATATGAGTTTCAAAACGGTCAACACTGCTTTTGGGCAGAATCTCTTTCAATCGTTTCAGCAGAACTGCCGCGATACAATCCGGCGTTAGTTCCCCTACGACAGGCAGCAAAGGATGGCACGCTTCATCCACTTTACCGCATATTCTGGGATGCCTGCCCGCATGATTGAAAAGAGCCGCCTTGATCTGGTCTTCAACGATGGGCGCTTTTTCTTCCACAACAAGAATTTCTTCTGACCCGGAAGCAACGGCCAATAAGGGAGATGAGGCCAGAGGCCAGCTCATAGCAACTTTATAAACACTTATCCCTATCTCTGAAGCCTTGGCCACTGAGAGGCCAAGATTCTCCAGGGCCTGCATCACATCCTGATGGGCTTTGCCCACAGTGATAATGGTAAAGCGTGGATTTAAGGCTTTGATAACAGGATAATCCAGCTGATTAGCAATTGCCCAGGCCGAGGCCGCGGGCAAACGCTCCTCATACATGCGCCGCTCATATTCAAGGCGTTCGGCAGGCCAATTAATGGATGGGTCCCAACCAAACCCGCGTGCTGGCACTTCCATATCTGGTGCCCTAAATTCAGGGAACAGGTTGGGCAGGTCAAAAACGGCTGCACTTTCCACCACCTCAGCCACTGTCTTCATGCTCACCCAAAGGCCGGAAAAGCGCGACATGGAAATACCCGCCAGCCCCAGAGAAAGAATTTCAGATATATTGGAAGGCTGCAGAACAGGCATCATCACAGATTGGAAGATACCGTCTGTCTGATGTGGGAACATGGATGATTGGGCAGCATGATCATCCCCCCCAACGGCCAGCACACCACCAAGTGCGGAGGTGCCCACGGTATTGGCATTCCGGAACACATCGCCTGTACGATCCACCCCATTGCCCTTGCCATACCAGACACCAAACACACCATCGACATCAGATGCCCCATATGCCTTGTGCATTTGCGCGCCCCAAAGGGCGGTGGCAGCCAAATCTTCATTAAGGCCAGGCTGGAATACAATATCCTGATCTTTCAGGTAAGCTTCCGCTTTCCAGAGCTGTTGATCATAAGCGCCGAGAGGCGAACCACGATAACCGGTTACCAGTCCTGCGGTTTTCAGCCCACGGCTCTTGTCAAGCGCACGCTGCGCCATCGGCAGGCGCACCAGTGCCTGAATGCCAGACATAAATGTCTCACCTGCAGGGCGTTCATACAATTCATCTAAAAACTGGTTTTTCTTGTACATATTCGCAGAGGTCTAATCCAATTTCGGGACCTCATAAATGTACACCTATTCCCCTAGTGTTTGTTACCATATTAAGGCATAATCAGCTAAATTATAGTCAAATCACACCAATAAAGTAACAATATTTAGTTCATATAGACTGTTTCAAAAACCACTGTAGATGAAGCGTGAAGCTTACTCCCTAAGCCGATTATATTTACGAATCACGGTTTTCAGT
>JBNKGK010000130.1:0-8766 GCA_050289785.1 Kordiimonas sp. | reverse complement strand
GCCGTTTTCATCGGCCAAACAAAACTCCAAAGACGCCTCACCCGTGGGGCAATCGTAGACAACTTGTATGCCGTCGATGGCCTCTAAGCCGGCTTTAAGCGCAGGTCTGAGCTTTTCATTGTCTTCAACAATCAGGATTTTCTTTCCCATCTGACCCCAAGGCCCTTTCCGGCTTTATTTAAAATAACCCATAGCAATACTAAAAAATATTCAGACCTTATATAATCCAAACCTACCCTAACATGGATATTCAGCCTTTTTAAGAAAAAACCTCTGTTATTATAGAACCTCTATACCGAGCTATAGTATAGACCTGAATTAACCTTAAACACCGCTTCTAAAGAGACAGTTAACATGGATATGAAAAAAGCCCAATCAATAGCACTCGAAGCAACAGCTTTTATCATAGAAAATGACACATTGAGAGAGCGGTTATTAGCGCTGACAGGCCTTGATGGTGATGATATTAGAACACGATTAAGCGAAGATGCCTTTTTAGCCAGCTTGTTGGAATTTCTACTTGCCCATGAACCTGATTTACTGGCCTGCGCTGAAGCAACAAATAATGAGCCTGAAGATTTGATCCATGCGTGGCGGGCCCTAGGGGGCGGCCAAGGGCAGGAATGGTAGCAGCTCTCCCCAAATGACCATCAACTCTTTATCGACTTAATAGTCACACCGTGCAAAACTTAATACAGAAGCACCCTTTTATCAGAGTATAAATATAACCATGGCCCCTCATCAGGATATTATATCTGCCTTGTCCCCCCATCGCCCTCTTCTCCTGGTTGATGCGGACGAGGTTTTGCTGAAATTTCTTGAGCACATGGAAACATTTCTGAATAGCCAGAATTATGAACTGCGCCTGACCAGTTTTCGCCTGACAGGAAATATCTTCACCAGAGGTACGGATGAAGCCGCAGAGCATAGTGAGGTACGAAATCTTATCGCTCGTTTTTTTGATGATTGCGTGGATGATATTCCCCCCGTTGAAGGGGCTGCAGAAGCCCTTCAGGCTTTATCCAATCAATATCAGATTATCGTGCTCACTAACGTCCCAGAACATTGCCGCGAACGCCGCCAGAAAAACCTGGCAAACCATGGTATAGACTATCCCCTTATCGCCAATGCTGGCGAAAAAGGCCCAATGGTGAAAAGACTGACGGAAAACCTGGCAGGGCCCTCTGTGTTTGTTGATGACCTTGCTTTTCATCATCGCTCTGTGGCCAGCCATGCACCGGATACCCACCGCGTGCATTTTGTCGCAGATACACGCCTGACCCAACTGGTGGATAAAGCAGATGAAGCTCATGTTCGGATTGATCTCTGGCCGGAATTGAGAGACTATCTGTTACAGGAAATCTAGGGTCAGTATCCCATGAGCATAGCCGACACCATGCAGCCAGCCTTATGTCGCTCGTGCCTGCATCAATTTACCGTGTTGACGACAGAACGGTCACCGCAGTGCCCTGAATGTGGCAAGCCCAGGATTATTACAGCACCAGACCTCCTCGAGCTGCATATTGCCCATATGGACTGTGATGCTTTTTTTGCCTCTGTGGAAAAACATGACAGGCCAGAACTGGCAGGTAAACCTGTAATCGTTGGCGGCGGTCGGCGCGGCGTTGTTTCCACCTGTTGTTATATTGCCCGCATGAACGGGGTTCGCTCAGCCATGCCTATGTTCAAAGCGAAAAAACTATGCCCCGACGCCATAATTCTGCCACCAAATATGAAGCGGTACAGCGAGGTGAGCAAACAGGTTCGGGCCATGATGAAAGACCTCACCCCTCTGGTAGAACCCCTTTCCATCGATGAGGCCTTCATGGACCTATCGGGCACCGGACGCTTGCACGGCGCCCCTCCTGCTGCCTTGCTCACTCAGCTTGCTGCCAGAATTGAAGCTGAAATTGGTATCACGGTTTCCATTGGCCTTGCCCCCAATAAATTTCTGGCAAAACTGGCCTCCGATATGGATAAGCCCAGAGGCTTCACCATTATCAGCCAGAAAAACATTCTTTCTACACTGGCACGCCTACCGATCACCCGCATCTACGGCATTGGGGCTAAAACGGCAGAAAAATTGAAAAAAGATGGCCTTACCCAAATCAGCCAACTCCAGAAAATGGAAGAAAGCACCCTGGCGAAGCGTTACGGTGAAACTGGGCAGCGGCTTTACCGGCTTTCACGTGGCATCGATAGCCGCAGGGTGAGCACATCAGGCATCCCCAAAAGTGTCTCCAGTGAGCGAACAATGAACCATGACCTAGCTGATTATCCATCACTTGAAGCCAAATTATGGTCTCTCTGTGAAACTGTATCAGCGGATCTGAAAAAGAAATCCCTTGCAGGACAAACCGTTACACTCAAATTAAAAACCAGCATGCACCGCATTATCACGAGGTCACGCACACTGGATGGCCCGACGCAAATGGCCACCACCCTCTTTGAAATTGGCCAGCAACTGCTGAAGCCCCATACCGATGGCACCGCATACAGGCTAATAGGGATCGGCGTTAGCCACTTCCGTCCCCTCACAGAAGCTGACCAGCCAGACCTGATTGAACCTGAGAGAACCCGCCGCGCTACTGCGGAACAAGCCATGGACAGGTTACGCGGCAAATTCGGCAACTCGGCAATAATGAAGGGGCGCAGCATGCAGGGTGCAAAAAATACCCAGCCAGATGAAAAATAAACCTTTATTTTACAACATGTTACCATAAACTCTTGTGGCACACTATTTGCTTATTCCTTTCCAAACCCTTGGGAAAGGAGAGGCATATGACAGACCAGTCATCCGGCCAGTTAACGGCAAAACATGAGATTAACCCTTATGTGAGCCAACTTGCATCCAAGCTGATTAAAACAGCAACCGATGCCGAAATGAAGTTTGACAGTAACGGCTGGCAACTGATCACAGAGGTGCTGAGCTATGCTGCCGCCGCTGAGCAGCGCATGAATGAGCAAGAGGAGCGGATCTGCTTTCTCGAACAGCTTTCCGTGACAGATGAACTCACAGGCATCCCGAACCGCCGGGGCCTGCGTATGTCACTTGGCAGAGCCCTCTCATCTGCAGCGCGTTATGGTGAAAAAGGTGTTCTTGGCTTCATTGACCTTGATCACTTTAAAGAAATCAATGATGTCCACGGCCATATGGCTGGAGATGCAGTATTGAGGCATGTGGCAAAACGACTTAAAAACCATGTACGCCCTAACGATGTCGTGGCACGTATTGGCGGTGATGAATTTGCAGTCATCCTGAAACGCTGTAATGCAATCCAGGGAAGCAGACGCCTTGAGGCCCTGCAACAGGATATCAACAGCAGTACTGTGAAGTTTAATGACCTCCCCATACCAATCAAATGCTCAATAGGTATTCGTGAGTTTGACGGCAAAACAGACCCTTCTGACCTCATTGGCGCGGCGGATCAGGCCATGTACAAAAACAAACAGACACGAAAAAAACAGCCTTGCTGTCAGTGCAGCAAATAGAGACACAAACTTAAACTTCACAGAAAAGGGCTAATCAGTCCTTTTTTTGCATATTCCCCTTTGCTATAAGGCGATTAACTACACTTTATTCTGGAGATCGCCTGTATGAGCGTTGAGGACACACTTAAAAAACTGGGTATTGAAATTCCAATGCCCGTAGCGCCAGTGGCCAATTATGTCCCCTTTGCCATATCTGGCAATCTTGTCAGCGTTTCAGGCCAAATCCCGATGAAAGACGGCAAACTGGCTTTTGAGGGCAAAGTGGGTGATACAATCTCAATTGAAGAGGCACAAGCAGCAGCAAGGCTTTGTGGCCTCAATATTATCGCCCAGCTTAAAGCTGCCTGTGACGGTAATCTTGACCGTGTGGTACGCATTGTCAAACTTGGCGGCTTTGTTAACTGCCAAGATGGTTTTGGCGGCCAACCCCAAATCATTAATGCTGCAAGCGACCTGATGGTTGATGTTTTTGGAGATAAGGGCAGGCACAGCAGATCCGCCGTTGGCGTTAATGCCCTACCCCTGAATGTACCCGTTGAAATTGATGCCCTTGTTGAGATAAGCAGCTAGACATGGGAAAAGCAAATAACACGCGAGAGTTTCCTTGGTTAACGCAATATAATATTGCACACAGGGGCTTGTTCATCCCAGGCACAGCAGCGGAGGAAAACACCATTGCAGCCGTAGAAGCTGCGATGCAAGCTGGTTACGCCGCTGAAATTGATGTTCAGATGACAGCTGATGATATTGTAGTGGTTTTCCATGATGACACACTGGACCGCATGAGTGATGGACAAGGTGAACTGTCGAAATGGGGCTTTCAGCAGGTTAGAAAATTTACAGTTGGCGCCAGCGGGTTACCTATTCCCAGCTTACCAGATATCCTCGATATTACTAACAGAAAGCTTCCGCTGTTCGTTGAAATCAAATCACCCAAAAAGAATGATATCCAGAAGATATGCGCTGGTGTCAGGCATTGTTTTGAGGGCTACGGTGGGCCTGTGGCTATTATGTCCTTTGACCCCCGTATCGTGGCCTGGTTTAAAAACTATATGCCCAAATATGCCAGAGGACTGATCATCGGCCGCGAAGGGATGTTAAGTATTCGTAGGAGACTGGGGCTTTCCTACTGCATCAGTAAAATCAAACCTGATTTCCTAGCATGTGATATTAACTTGTTGCCAAACACCCTGACAACCAAATGGCGTAAGAAAGGCAAGCCTGTTCTAACCTGGACAGTACGCGATAAAAAAATGGAAGAAATCGGGCACCAACATGCCGATGCCCTGATTTTTGAAGCCCCTGCTGTTGTTGGCAGCAAATAATAACGAAGAACGGGTAAGCGCGGCATGGCAGAGATAAAAGCCACAGCGCTGGAGACTATCGCTCAGATTTCAGCTCAGGAGTGGGACGCACTCGCTGGCAATGACAACCCCTTTATCAGCCACGCTTTTTTGCTCGCTCTCGAACAATCAGGCTGCACAACAGCCCAAACCGGCTGGCAACCTTACCACTTAAAGCTTACATCAGACGCAAGCCTTGCACCTCAGGCTCTCATGCCACTTTACATCAAGGGGCATTCCTATGGTGAATATGTATTCGACCAGGCGTGGGCAGACGCCTATGAGCGGGCGGGCGGGCGTTATTATCCCAAGCTGCAATCATCGGTGCCTTTTACGCCTGTAACAAGCCCGCGCCTGCTATACATGCCGGATGCTGAGCTTACAGACACACAAATACTCTCAGCCGCGGCTGATATGGCAGAGAAATTAGGCCTATCATCGTGTCATATCACTTTTATGGAAGCTGAAAATGCAAGCGCCGCTGAACAGGCAGGCTATCTTGTCAGAACAGATCAGCAATTTCACTGGTTCAATCGGGATTATGATGATTTCGACAGCTTTCTGGCAAGCCTGTCCTCCCGCAAACGCAAGCAAATCAGAAAAGAGCGCCGCACAGTTGCCGAGGCAGGTATCCAGTTTGATATTCTACAAGGTGCGGATATCACCGAAACTCACTGGGATACTTTCTTTAGCTTTTATCTGGATACAGGGGCCCGCAAATGGGGACAACCCTATCTCAATCGCACATTTTTCTCCCTGATTAGCGAAAGCATGGCGGAGAAAATTGTGCTCATCCTCGCAAAACGCGAAGGACACTATATTGCCGGAGCCCTCAACTTTATTGGCAGCGACGCCCTATATGGCCGTTATTGGGGGTGCTCAGAAGACCACCCCTGCCTACATTTTGAGACCTGTTATTATCAGGCCATAGATTATGCCGTGAAAAAGGGGCTTTCGCGTGTAGAAGCGGGAGCACAAGGCCCCCACAAACTGGCAAGAGGTTATGAGCCGGTTAAAACATATAGTGCTCACTGGCTGCGTGACCCTGCCTTCAAAGATGCTGTTGCACGCTATCTGAGACAGGAACGCCAGCATGTCGATGCGGATATCGCTTACCTTGGCACACACACACCTTTTAAAAAAGGTTAAAAGAAGGGCCCTGCACCGAATGCAGAACCCTTCTTCCGCACAGTTATGGACATTTAGCTGCGGCTAAACTGCTCCACCACCAGTTCAGAGTTCTTATTGATTGCCTCTGTTTTCTCCAGAATATTACCCGCAGACCGCTTCACTTCATCGGAAACAGAGCGCGTGGTTTGCCCTGCACCTATCACTTTTGACATGAAATCGGTGGCCTGGGCATTTTTCTCAGCCGTTTCGCTGGAAAGAGAAGATATCTGGCCGAGTGTGGCTGATTGCTCCCGTATTCCTTCAAAAACCAGGCGCGACGTTTCACTGAGGCCCGTGAGCGTTTCCCGAACATTAGCGAGACTTTCACTTGCTTCAAGAGTAGCGGCCTGGATTTCACTAATCTGCGCCGTTACCTGACTTGCCGCCTGTGCTGTTTGGTTGGCGAGGCTTTTCACCTCGCCCGCCACAACACCAAAGCCTCGGCCATGTTCACCCGCGCGAGAGGCCTCAATGGTCGCGTTGAGAGCCAACATATTGGTTTGTTGCGCGATTTCACCAATCACTTTAACCACCTGCCCAATGCTCCGGCTGGAATTCTCAAGGCGTTCCATCACCTGACTGGCAAGTTTGATATTGGTAGCTGCATCACTACTGGCCGCATCGGATGCCTGAACCTGATGTTCAATATTGCCGGTAACCGCCTCCAGAGAGCGGATAGTTTGCACCACCTCCTGGATATGCTGGTTAGCAGCAGCGACAATCTCGCTTGCTTCTGTCGCTTCCAGTGTGGACTGAGACGCCGCGGAGACCATCTGCTCAGCCAAGGCATTCAGGGAAGTAACAGAAACCATCACTTCATCTGTAATACCGTTAAGGCCCTGACGGAATTTTTCAATCATGCCCTCGCGCAGCTCCTGCTGGCGCTGTTGCGCTTTGAACTCGTCCTGAAGCCTCCGTTCTTCCTGCTCTCTGCGTTCTTCAGACTGCTGTTGCTCCAGGGTTATTTTCTGGTCTGCAATCTTCTGCATACGAAAGCTATCTGCCTCCATATTTTCCATGATCTTGTTAAACAAATAGGCAAGCTCCGCTGCCTCACTCCCTACTTCCATTTTAATCCGCTTGCTTAGATCAGCCTTGCCTTCGGCCAGCTCCTGCATAGCTTTCTGAAGCACACCCGTACCAAGGGAAGCCCCATGTTCAGCTACATTCAGACCCACTTCTTCATCATGAGCAGAAACCCTGATACCGCGCTCCGCTTCGCCTAGGTGCATCGTATTCAGAATTTTTACAAAGACATAGGTCGTGCCAAGCCCCCATGCAAAAGCTGCAAGAACGCCAACTACCTGCACCCAAAGCTGAGCAAACATGGACCCGGCGGGAAGGCCATCGGGATGTGCAAAAAACACCAGGCCAATGGTGCCCCATGCACCAGCAACACCATGAACAGGGATAGCACCAATAGCGTCATCCAATTTCAGTTTATGCAGCATGAAATAAGCTGCACCATAAGCCACAGCAGCCCCAATGGCCCCAAGCGCAATAGCCCCCCAAATAGATACCACATCACAACCGGCCGTAATGCTGACAAGACCAGCCAGAACACCGTTAATGGATCGTTCAGGCCGGAAGAAACCCTCAAATTTCCGGCCTAGAAACATCTCCATCATGCCGCCTGCAGCACCGGCAACAACAGTATTTGCCACAATATGAGCAAAAGCAGCTGTCCCCGCTGTAGTTGAACCACCATTAAAGCCGATCCACCCAATCCACAAGACAAGTGCACCACCCATTGCCATAACAGCATTATGCCCTTGTATCGTCCGCGGCTTACCATTCTCATCAAAACGGTCTTTACGAGGCCCTACAACAATAATGACAGCCAGCGCCGCCCAAGCGCCGATCGAATGTACCACCGTGGAACCTGCAAAATCCACAAACCCCAAATCAGCGAGCCAAGCTGGGTTATCGCCATTCAGCAAGTTACCCCAGGCCCAGTGACCAAAAACCGGATACATGAAACAACCGATAAAAGCCGCAACCAACATATAGGCAGTGATTTTTGTTCTTTCAGCCGCTGCACCAGAAACGATTGTTGCTGCTGTGCCGCAGAAAACCAGCTGAAAAACAAAGAAGGTAAATGTCCAGTCCTCGATACTGTCAAAAGCAAAAAGATTCCATTCTAAACCAAACAGACCACCAATAGACCCGCCAAACATGATCATGAACCCAACAAGGCCAAACAGCATGGTGGAGATAATGAAGTCTGCAATATTCTTTTGAGCTACGTTAATGGAGTTTTTTGATCGAACCATCCCACTTTCTAAAAGCAGGAAACCAAACTGCATAAAAAACACCAAGCCAGCCGCTGTCATTGTCCAGACATGGTCCAGATTATTTTGCAAAGCAAACTTATCCAGTTCCTCCAAAGGACGAACCATTGCATCATCAGCATATATGCCAGTGGATGCGGCCATGGCAAAAACCAAGGCAATAAAGGCCAAATAAAAATGAGGTGAAAAAGCAGATTTAGAAGGGGAGAGAAGAATCATACAAACCTCGACACAAATACTCATGCAATAAAAAGCATGAGCTCAGCAAGCATTGTGCCAAAGCCACATACCCTTCAACACGTTGGTATTTCTTAATAAAATATTATTAAGGCCATCTATTTTTGATCATTTTATAATCACCGACTATTTTATAACCAATTTTAATGAGAAATATAAACATGCCCAAAATTTAATCATAAATAGTTTCCAGCCAGCAAGCGGCCTCAATCAAACGCTCGGAGGCTTGACCC
>JBNKGK010000129.1:0-8783 GCA_050289785.1 Kordiimonas sp. | reverse complement strand
AGCCCAGCCCTGTGGGCGGAAAAGAAAGAAGACTGCGACAAGGGTGCAAAGTCCGCCACTCTGTCTGTCAGCCCTTCAGCGCTATCCCAAGCGGCAAGAGCAGCCTGATAATCCTGACTATTCTGCTCGCTCTGCGCCAGCCAACGGTACAGATCCTGCTCATCATCGTCTGTCATACGCCCAGAATAGAGCCACGCGACAAACCGCTCTGCCTGTTGTTGTCTTCTCATAACTTTCCCCTTTTCCGCAAAGCGGCAAGTGCTATGGTGATATAGCGCTCAACAGACCCTACGGATAAGTTCATTTCCCTCGCGATCTCAGGATAGCTTTTATGCTCAAAGCGGCTGAGGATAAAAGCACGTCTGCATTTGGGCTTTAATTTATTTAACCGGGCGAAGATAGCATCCAGCTCTTCCCTCATAGAGGCTGCCATATCAGGAGGTATCTGATCGGCCTCGACCATTTCTTCCTCGTAACTGTCGTGCCGTCCGTGTTGTCTACTGGCCGCCCTGCGGCTACGATCAATTAAAAGGCGTGTAGCAATGGAAAAAAGATAGGATTGCGTGCTGCCTGTTGTAGCAGAAAGTTTTTCGATGACATTATCTGTAGAGGCCAAACGCAGAAAGACATCCTGTATTATATCCTCCTGATCTGCATGAGGGACAAGTCTGGCCCGAAGAAAGCGACGGAGCGATGGTTCATAGTCACGAAAAACCTTCGCCAGCACCTGCGGGCCCCCCGTATCCGTGCGGGTCATCTGTTTTTTGATATAAATAACCTTTGACTTATCTCTCAAGACTATTTCTCTTCATCTATTAAGTCATCTATCCACCCTGGCATCCCCCGTAAAACGCCTTAGGAGTATAACGCATCGCAACAGCAAACACCCCAAATTTTTCTTTCATCACACTCACACTTTAGAGAAATTCTGTTTTGACATGCATCTTCTTCTGCCTTGTCCGTGAAGGCGCACTCTTGTCCGGTTTAATCTGAAACCTTGGAACTGATATATTTCAAGTTCCACAGATGATCATGGTGTAGACCCTTACCCGACGTTCGCGAAGCAGGCGTTTACGCCACCTGATCAGGTGATAACGAGGGGTGTCACTTTCGACAGAAAAAGCTACAGGAACCCCATCTCCTCACAAAATTTCAGCCTCTATCATAAAGGCACTCCCGAGCGGAAGGCTCCCCTCACTCGGGCGAAGTCTCACTGGATGGCAGCAACCGAAAACAGCACTGTTCTAATTGTGACAAATTCCGGGTTTCATTGTTTGGTTTGCGGTTATCCTGAACCTAACCCGGGTTTTGTCACAGTAGAATGAACCAGAGAACCAAAATAATTCACAACAAGGCTGTGGAAAACACCCGGTAAAAGGCATAAAAACCCGGCTAATGGCATAATCAAACCGTATTTTGTCACACTACACCCGGGATTTGTCATGACTTATACATTTAAGCCATTGAAATATATTAACTAATCGCCCTTAAAAACAAGATAAAAGAATCTTATAAACAAGGTTAAAATAGCGCTACTGCTTAAATTTCAACAACAAAGCCATTGAAACACTGTTATGAACGCAGAAAGTAACGAAGCTAAACATCCAGCAAACCCTGGGGTTCCCTATTATAATCGAACGTCAGAGATGACACTTTTCTACCTTGTTTCCGCTTGATAAGCTTTATATTCCAGTGTGTTTTAAGTTCTTTCAAGGCTGGTTCAATGACACGTCGGTTCAATTGAGCAAAATTTTCCCTAAGGGATGGCGCCGCATCAACAATATCATGAAAATCGTCAATATCGATATTCCACACCCCCTGCCCTGTCTTTTTATCAACAAAACGTTCCAGACACTCCATTAATCGCCATGTATAAACAGAACGATAAGCACTGGCCTGCTGTAGCTGATAGCGTGTAAAAGACTTTTTTAAATCAAGGAGATAAGGAGCAATTTTAGGCGAAAAATGTATTTCAAGCCATCCTTCCCCCTTGTGATAAACAATTTCATGCACCCAGCGCCTGCGAATACGCAGTTTGCCAGATGTATATGACCATTCTCTGTCAAACAAAGCATTGGCCGCACTTTCCATCTGTTCGTAGGCCGTTGTCATATCCAGATCAAAAGTTTCAGCATATTCCCCTGCCCGCAACCTCACGCCCCTTTTGGGAAATACTTTCATACTCGGGGATAATTTGGAGATAGCGGCAGAAAGAATTCGTTTTTCTGACAAATTTAATCGCTGAGTAGCGCGGATCAGATCATTGCCAAACGATACAATGTTACGCTTCAGATCATCTGACTGAGATTCAGTCGCTTTTCTGTGGATGATTTCGGACGAACTCTTGACTGTTTCTGCCATTTTCAGCCCTCTCCATATGTGACATCTACACTATTGGTGTCACATTAAAAATGGCAATGCAACAACATGTTAGGGTGCCAAAATGTGATTCTTTTAGTAAACCCGGTATCTGTCACAATAAGTGGGTATCTGTGAAATGAGGTATACCTTTATTATCAAGGTTCTGGACTGGAGCTGACCCGGAATTTGTCATAGTTTATTCAATTGTATCACTTAAAAAATACTACGAGTAGCGACTCGATTCTAAAAAGGTCAGTTCTTGGTTTCATCCGCACTTTTTTCCTCCCTATATTGCATACCTTAGTTATAAAAATCATGATAACTATCCATAAAATATGGAGAAAACCAGACCGGAAGATGTCACAGTTGCCTTAAAGTGTTACCTTAATGCCTTTGGGCAAGCAAGCCCGCCATAACAAGCTATTGTTCGAATCGCTTATCGAACCGGGATGTGTCACATTAAAATGGGTTTACCCGGCCTGAAAATGGCTGTTTTCTGCGCTTTTTTGGCGATACTATTAGCAACCCGAAATTTGTCACAATTAGAACATTTTTGTTTCGTATTGATCCTCTTTCTGTTCCGGCAAAAAACCTGCCCGAAGGAAAAGGGCCTCTGCCCCACAGACCTCTGTTCTGCTCGGCATATCCATCAATCAATCACGGGATAAAGCGCCCCCTAAGCTGATGAATGGAAATGACGTAAATCTGCACCGTGTTATAAGACGTTTTTATCAAGGTGTGCCCTACCCTGCCCCCCCTCGCGGACTACAGATTGATAAATGGCTTAAGATATTCAGATGATGAATAAATGAAGGAGACTGGAAGAACTAAGTTTTCGATGAGTTGCTGTTTGTGGGGGTAAAACTTCAATATAGTTTCTTCTCTCTTCAGTATCTTAAGTTTTTCTGTTTTAGGTTGATGCCAATCTCACGGCTTGCCGTCTTGACCCACCACTGTCGTGTTAAGGAATATTGATAATTGCTGTGATGACTGGACTTTAGACAAAATGCTCTGCTGGCTGATCCGCTTTTCGTTCGTCACCCTGAATTTAGTTCAGGGTCCATTGTTCTTCTTCCTGAGGCGACAACAGGAAAGGCACTGAAGATGCCATGCTCTGCGAGTGTTACGCTTTTTGGATCATGATTTCAGATTGAACGGGACAGTAGTGGGTCAGCTGGGGTAACCGCCTGCTCCATATTTATATATACCCATACACCCGTTTACGGGTATGCATAATATATGGATCATGACACGCTCAGGATGTTTGCTTCTTTCCTGCCTAGCACAAGCCTTATTTCACCTGTTAGGTGGATATTGATCAGCCGATGTTCGCGGGTCAATAATCACGGTCTGATAGTTGTCTCTCACAAAAATCCAGCCCCGGTGCCCTAAATGAACCTCCCATTGGGGGGCTGGCTGATGGTCTATACAGTTTTTATGACAAGCTCATTTTGCAGCTATTTATATGAGAAAATGGGTAAGGTGTATATGGGTAAACCCATAATAAAAACCGGTGTATGGGTAATGGGTAAACCAGAAAGGGAAATATATATAAATGGGTTTATAGTATATAGAAAATAGTAAATGGGTATATGTGTTTATAGAATACGGATTGTGGGTTTACTAAAAAACCTGTCATGGGTATATAGTTTTCCCTTGATGGATATATGGGTAAACTGTAACCTGTTAACCTATTTATCAGTAAACGGGTAAATGTGGAGAGAAGAGCATGGCGACAGAAAGAATGAAATTTGTAATCAGCTTGTCAAGCAGCAAGGGAGGGGTCGGCAAAACCACATTAACGAACGTGCTGGCGAACGCCCTGGGTGCAAAGGGGTATCAGGTAACCATCATTGATGCAGATCCAAACTTACCGCAAATTGCCTGGCAAAAGCTGTCTGCCCGTCTAGAGACCATGCCGAAAAATATTACCGTTCAACGGGGAGACGGTGATGAAACCATTATCAAAACCATTCGGAAGTGGCAGGAAGTTAGTGACGTAACCATTATTGACCTTGAGGGTAGGGGGTCCATGGTGGCTTCGGATGCGATGTCTCGGTCAGACCTGGTTATCATTCCTGCTCAACCTTCCATGCTTGATAGCAGAGAGGCGGCAAAGGCACTTCAGCTCATTCATGAAGCAGAAGAGAGATTTGAGCGCAAAATACCTCATGTTGTAACATTTTCCAAAACAGATGTTATGCGGATGCCAGATGGATATTGGGAGCTGAGGGAACAGTTTGAAAATCAGGATACTCCTATATTGAACGTGGAACTGCATGATCGGGATCAGTATCGCGAAATTTTCCTTTATGGTGGCAGTCTGCAGACATTGTTGGAGGCTAGTCTGGCTGAAGGCGAAGAGGCAGAAGGGCGGGTAGCTCTCCTTATAGAGGAAGAAAAGAAGCTGAAAGGGCAGGGGGCTGTTGGGGCCGCTGAAAAACAGAGATTAAAGGATATTGGCCATAACAAGCAGGTTTTACGTAGTGTTATTTCCAGAGCGAAACGCAAAACAGAAGGGTATCAAAAAGCCATTAGCAACGCCAACCAACTGGTTGCAGCTGTGGTAAATTATCTGAACGGTGATATCAGTTCTACGGTGTATACGAAAGGGCTGAGGCCTAGGAAGAAGGAGTTGGTTTGATGTCCAAAAAAGCGGCCAGCATATTTGGCGATAATGATGATATTCCAGCCCTGAAACCCCGTTCAACGCTTGTTGAAGATGTTGAAGCTCCTAACAGTAGCGGGGTTGCTTCGGTTTTTGAGGAGGAGGGTCCGGAGGATCGCCTGGCCGTTGGTATGCGGCAACTGGCCCGGGAGACGGGCTATGCGGGCAAAACGGTTTTTGATTATTCTGCGGAAGATCATAGAAATGCGCCGCGGAAAACCAAAACCTTTACAGGTAACCCGGAGACGGCCCTTGAATGCATGAATGCTTTTTGTAAGAAAATGCGTTGGTCAGATAAGGATGCTTTATATGAAGCCCTGAAACTGCTTGGGGAAAAAT
Organism: Kordiimonas sp.; assembly: GCA_050289785.1. GTDB lineage: Bacteria > Pseudomonadota > Alphaproteobacteria > Sphingomonadales > Kordiimonadaceae > Kordiimonas. Next base: position 3,415 of record JBNKGK010000129.1, on the reverse strand, counting down.
ATGATTTTGACCCTCTGGCTAACCTGCCAACATGGCAGTATATGCGCAGAAAATAGGGTGCAGAGCTTCTTTTGCTTTTAGGGCCATAACCCTATATAGAAAAACGAGTTTATGCGCTTCCCCCTCCTATCGCTAAACTTGCTCCCGTTCGTTAAGCTTGCGTATTCTTCTCTCCAAAAATGTAGGGTTGGCGAGGGAGAAAACCCGAGCCTTACCCGAAGCTGGGTGAGGGGTACCCCAAACCAGAAACAGTTTAGATAACCGGTGCACCAATGTGTCTCCCCGGGTTTTGATATTCTGAAATATTACCAGATCAGTTAGGTTTTCCTTTTTGATTGGTGTATTTTTGGCCGCAGATCAAAAAAACAACATGATCAATTGAAATATCTCAATGAGCATCAATGTATAATGCTTCTGTATAATTGAAACGTGATAATAGAGGGCAATGAATAATGAGCCAGGACATTAATTGGCACGAACGCGCGAAAAGCGCAAAGCTTCGTGTTCGTAATTTTGTTGAGGGGGCCTATCAGGAAGTTGGCGGTGGTGGAGAGATAAAAAAATATTTCTCCGGCGATGGTCGTTTTCTGCACAGCTTTTGCGAAGGCACGAAAGAAGAAGTTGATCAGGCTGTTGCTTCTGCAAAAGCCGCTTTTGAAAGTGGCAGTTGGTCTGGTCTTTCCGTGGGGGCTCGCAAGTCTGTTCTGCTGAAGCTGGCGGATCTGATTATGGACAATAAGGAAGAATTGGCGCTTCTGGAATGCCTGGATGTTGGTAAGCCAATCAGTAGTGCCCTGAACAGGGATATAGCCTGGGCTGCGGGTGCTATCCGTGGTGCGGCAAATGAAATGGACACGCTGACAGCAGGGTTTGGTCAGGATGGCTCTTATGTTGCGCAGCAGTATAGAAAGCCAGTTGGTGTTGTGGCTGGTATCGTAGGGTGGAACTTCCCGCTGGTGTTGGCGGCGCAGAAAGTGGGCCCGGCCCTTGCCATGGGCAACAGCCTAGTGTTGAAACCATCTGAATTTACCTCCCTTTCTGCTTGCAGACTGGCAGAGCTGGCTTTTGAGGCTGGTGTGCCGGCGGGTGTATTCAATGTGGTGAATGGCCTGGGTAAAACAGTGGGTGATGCTCTTGCCCGCCATATGGATGTAGACCTGATGACCTTTGTTGGCAGCAGTGCCACAGGCAAGCAGATGATGGTTTCTGCCGGACAGTCCAATATGAAACGCCTCATCCTGGAATGCGGCGGAAAATCTCCCTTCATCGTGTTTGATGACTGTGCGGAAGACCTGGATTTTCTGGCAGAGGATATTGTGGCAGACACAGCCTTTGTGAACCAGGGGCAGATTTGTGTGTCAAGCTCACGTCTTCTGGTGCAGGAGAGCATCAAAGAAAAGCTGATGCCGAAAATCATTGAACAGGCGAAGAAGCTGGTTCCGTCTGATCCACTGGATCCTGCCACCGTGTTTGGTGCGCTGCAGAGCGAACTGCATGTGCAAAAAGTGCTGAGCTATATCGAGAAAGGCAAGGAAGAGGGGGCGGACCTCATTCTGGGGGGCAAGCAGGTGAACAAGGAAAGCGGTGGCTTTTATGTTGAACCAACCATTTTTGACAATGTGGACCCGAAAGCGGCCATTGCACAGGATGAGATTTTTGGTCCTGTTCTGTCAGTCTTCACCTTTAAGGATGAAGAAGAAGCGATCAAGCTTGCCAATGACACCACCTTCGGCCTGGCTGCCTACGCTGCCACCCGTGATGGCGCGCGCATTATAAGGCTTGGCCAGAAAATTAATGCAGGCCATTTCTCCATTCTGGCAACCAGTGAGCCAAAAGGGGGGAGTGTTTCTATTCCACGCGCCTGTGGTCACAGGCAATCGGGTATTACACCGGAAACACTGGAGGCCTATACAGTCAGCACAAATGTTTCTACCTTCCTGTAGAAACATTTAAGCCGGGTAAAAAATTTCCCCTGCCAGAGCCTCTGGGTTTTGGCGGGGATTTTTATGTGGTTTAGACCAATGCTGACCGAGGTGGAACGCCCACTGCCTGACAGGATACAAGAGTGGTTGGGCAGGGCAGGGGGTGATGCCCTTTAACCCAGATGGGGTTAAGGGCTGAGCGCCATAGGGAAACCGGGCCACTTAAAGCCGTTTCGCATGAATTTCATCATTATGAGACTTTACCTAAATCACCTAACGTCCCTAATGGGGTTTTCTGTCGTATAGTCCTTTTCCTCCTTTTGTATTTTTCTTGCATGTCCTCCTGAGGGTAGAGTCTCATAATGATGGTGTTCAGAAAAATAATATATATTTGAATCAATGCATTAATATAGTTTGTTCCGTTTTTGTTTTTGTGCTACAGCTATAGCTGTAAATAGCAGGGGTCATTGTGGTATGGATCATGAAACAGCTATTGATGCACTAAATGATGCGACATCCGCCTTCAGTGTTCAGAAGGCGCTGACACAGCTTTTTAGCGAATGCAAACGACCGAACACGGCTGAAAAATTATTGTTCCGTTTATGTAACATGGCCGATGCAAGAGGGGTTGTTGGCCCTTTTGTAAAAACGGAAGAGGGGGAGGTGCCTGTGCGTCTGGCGCTGGCAAAATTGTTGCGACAGGAAAATATGTTCCGGCGTAGCGATGCCCGAAAACGCAAAACCCTCTACGCCAGAGTTGTTCAAGAAATGATGGAAGAGGGTGAAGAACTGACAGAAGAAAGTGTTCGTCAACGTATTGACTGGCAGATCGAGCAAGATTCCATAAAATCCCTGATGCGCAATATCTCCACCACAATATCGGATCTGGAGAAAATCTCGCTCATAGAACGTCATTATCATGGACGTATTACAAATCATCCTAACCGGGGGGCAGGGCGCCATGCTGTTTATCAACTGGCCCCCTGGGTGGTGGATAAAATCCAGGGGAGTGAGCTTACTCGGCAACCAAGGTTGGTGTAATAATTACTTTTCCAGGCCTTGTTGCTTTTTCTGGTGGTAGGGCCTTATGGATACTTTTAACGCCGGGTCTTACAGCATCCTGTTGGTTATCCGGGTGGGCTTTGATAAAGGCAGGGTGTTCCCGTGCATTTTTTGTGATGCCCTGGAGGGCAGGGAATGATTGTAGCTCTACGTTAAGCGTTCCGCTGAATAGAGCTGCTATAGGGTCGGTTTGTCCCCACAAGCGAAGGCCCCGCTCGGGCGGTAAAGCGGTTCAGGCATCTCTCGTGCTTGAGGGTTTAGAGGATGCCATATTCTTACCATTGACAGGGCGGCAGACCCTGCCCGTTTTCCCGTAAACGGGTTAACAGAAGTGCTAAAAACTGGGTGGAGTGCACGCTGAAATAAGTTCGCAGACTTCTGTGCCTTCATTTTTAAAAGAATGGGGAAGGTCACTCTTGAAATAATAGGCC
>JBNKGK010000128.1:0-8862 GCA_050289785.1 Kordiimonas sp. | reverse complement strand
AGGCTCAATTTAGCACCCAACTCGAAATTGTCCGTGCGATCCGCATCAAAACCCGGCACGTAAGTCGTATTGGTGCCGTCAAGAATGCCGTTATTGTCAGCATCAACAGTATGGATTTGCGGGACCAGATCATCCGGCACTACAGGGTTTACATCCCCCAAACGGAATCCCTGGGACCACAAGGCATACAAGAGGATGTCATCATTGGGCCGGTAGGAAAGGTTAACCTTGTACACCGTACCTGATTCCGAGAACTCATTGTATGGAAAACTATCGCGGGGAGCACTATCCAAGGTGTCTTCCACCCATCGGTGTTCCGATCTGGTATAATCAAAATACCGTGCGCCAAAGGTTAATTCCAACTGTTCGGTAACATCGTAAGACAGTTCACCGAAAAGCGCCATCTGGTCAATTGATCGTTCTGCATCCAGCGAATAGAAGAAGCGACCACCCGGTCGGCCAAACAGATCCTCAGCTTCCTGGGTTAGCAGCCAGAGTGGGCTTTCAGTCTCTCCTTTGCCCTCATCATAATAAACACCCAGCAGATATTGAAGGCGCCCCTCCGACTGAGAAGTCAGGCGTACCTCCTGAACAAAACGTTTTTGTTTGAATTCCGAGAGATGAGCTGCCGGGTATCCATTGATACCGGTCACATCGAAAGGAGTGAACCTTGTTTCCCTGGCATATGCTGTCGATGATAACAGGCTCGCCCAACCGAGATCATATTCCACCACCAGATTAGTCAGGTTGATATCCAGATCGGAGGAGTCCCCTCCTACATCTGCCACTGCCGGAGTGTCACTGTCACCGACAGTCAGCGAGCTTTGAAAATAGGGCGTGTCAGATAATTCAGCATTCTGCAATTCCACATAGGCTGGCCCATTCTGCTTCGTGTTCTGGTAGGTATGCATCAGGCTGACGGTTAGGTTCTCCGTCGTCTGCCATAATAATGACAACCGGCCACCGGTATACACAATGTGCCCAATGCCAGTGTGATCTTGATAAAGATCGGCACCACCCGTCAGGGCTACTCGGGAGGACGCTGGAACACCAGGCGTTATATCCCCGCCCTCGGCCAGGACAGTGCCCGCAATATTGTTGACATAACCGCTGGTTTCGTGACGATATGCCACGGCACGCAGGGCCAACCTGTCCTCAACCAGCGGGATGTTCACCATACCCTCAAGCTTGTTGTTGCCCGAACCGGTGCCACCGGTATGAGACAAAGTGCCTTTCACGCTGCCTTCAAATTCATTCAGCACCGGGGCATGGGGAATATTACGCACAGCGCCAGCGAAAGTACCTGATCCGAACAAAGTTCCCTGAGGGCCACGCAATACTTCAACCCGCTCCAGATCAGCCATTCTCAGGCCAGGAGACCCATTATAAGTCGCCCCATTTAACGGCACATCACCCAAATAGGTTCCCACTGCCGCGCGTCCGCCCGTGTCTGCCTGCACATTGGCCGACAGGCCGCGAATTACGATACTGTCACTGCCTGGTCGTGTTTCAATATAGTTAACACCCGGCGTCGTGCGCAGATAATCATTCATTTCCGAGTAGTTTTTACGGGCTATTTCCTCCCCGCTAATCGCAGCAACGCTGATGGCTGTATCATTGATGGAAGCTACCCGCCTGGTGGCAGTTACAATAATTTCTTCCAGAACAAAGCTATTTTCTTCGCTAGAGCTACCTGCATCTGTGTTCGCCATCGGATCCATTGCGCCAGCACCTGCCATGCCAACAGCCAGGGTATTTTCATCTACACGGCGGAAATTCAGGCCACTGCCCTGCAGCATCAGGCGTAAGGCTTCCTCTTCCGTGTAGGTGCCGGAAACAGGCGAGGCCTTGTGGCCCGCCACATCCTTGGCGAAGGAAGCGATCTGAATATTAAACTGCTGAGCCAGTTCATTCAGCGCGCGATCAAGCGGCTTGCTTTCAATCTCTATGGCCATGGATTGGCCAGCCGCATGTGCGGCCATGGGTGTTGCCGCCAGCGCCACAGACAAAGCAAGCAGACTAACAAAATTTCTAGGTGTTTTCATAAACACTCTCCCCTGTTTCTTTCATGTTCCTTTTTAAGAACCACCCGCCTCCCAAGCGGCATGGCCCTATGGACTGAAAGAACAGTGCGTCCCTCTAAAATGGGTACCAGAATAGTCTTAAAAAAAAATTTATGCCACTGAGTACCCATAATTGAACAGGTGAGCGCTCTTTCAATATAGGGGCTGTGTGTAAAGCGCACATTGTTAACGAACTAAATGTTATACTGACCGTCAGGGACTTGAGGACATGGGCACCATGACAGAGAGCGACAGAGATAAGACAACCGCCCGGCGCAACTGGAGCGCATGGCGGGATTATGCGCCGCGACTGCATCGCTTCCTGATATCCAAGCTGTCTGACCGGGATGACGCACAGGACCTGTTTCAGGAAGCCTATCTGCGCCTGTTGCGCATTGAAAAACCCGAGCTGATCCGCCACCCGGAGGTGTATCTGTTTCGCATTGCCTCAAATCTGGTGGGGGAATTCATGCTGAAACGCAGCCAGGCCCCCAAGCATATTGATATCGCCGTTCTGGTGGACGAACATAAAGACAGCGATGAAGGCGCCTACGCGGAAGAGGTGGATCACAAGCTGGCCATCGGCAAGCTGGAAGATATTCTATCTGATCTACCGCCTCTGTACCGCGAAGCCCTGCTCCTTCGCAAAAGAGACGGCCTGAGCCACGACGAAATAGCCGAGACATTACAGCTCTCCCCAAACACGGTGCATAAGTATCTCACTCGTGCACTTGCCGAGTGTCGCAATAAATGGAAGGACGCGTGAGGATGACACGCCTAACACAAAAAGACCGCGCAATCACAGAGGAAGCCGCTTACTGGGCCATCACCCTTGATGCCGGCACCCTCCCGACCAACCAGCGGGAAAGCTTTGCACAGTGGCTGGCGGAGTCACCCCAGCATGTGAAAGAAGTGCTGATGACAGCGGCCACGCTGGAGGCCTGCGGCGATGTGGAGAATATAGAACGGTTAAGCCTTTCCAGCCTGTTAGAAGAAAAAGCGCCAGAGGTGATCTCGCTTTATGAGCAGATGCAGGCCCGCAAGGGGAAAGAAAGCCCTGTGCCCAAAAGGCAATCAGGTGGCTGGTGGAAGGTGGCGGCAGGCATCGCCCTTCTCGCCATTGGCTCTGCCGCCCTGTTGCAGATGCAGACAGACCTGATGGGCTGGCGCACGGCTTCTGACGACTATATCACCATCAAAGGTGAGCAGCGCAGCCTAACCCTGGATGATGGCACCATGATGCACCTGAACACCGCCTCGCATGTGCAGGTACGCTACACAGGGCGGGAGCGCGCCATTACGCTGATGTCTGGTGAGGCGCTGTTTGAAGTGGCGAAGGAAAGTGGTCGCCCCTTCAGGGTCTATACCGGCGAAACAGTAACAGAGGCGCTGGGCACCGCCTTTAATATCTATCTGAACAAGGGCAAAACCACCGTTGCCGTGGTGGACGGCAAGGTGCAGGTGGCCCCGCTCGCCCCAAAAGCAGCGGTGGAAGCGAAAGCCAAACCCGCCGTGCTGGGCGCCGGGGATATCGCCACCTATGCAGGCGAGGCTTTAACGCTGGCCAAGGCCCGCAACATCAATGCCTACACGTCGTGGCGGCAACACAAGCTGGTGTTTGAAAGCGAGCCGCTGGCTAACATCGTGTGGGAATTTAACCGCTATAACAAAGTGCAGATCGCGCTGGAGGATGACGCGCTTGCCGGGCTGGAATTTAACGGTGTTTTCAACGCCAACAACCCGGAAGCCTTCACCAAATTCCTCGGCCTTTCCGGCAGCTTTACCATCACCCGCACGGAAGATGGCATCATTCATTTGAAAGGCAAGGGGTGAGGCCATTGGGCCGAACGCACTAGCAGGGGAATTAGTATTGATACACGGGGTATCTGTTCGGCCAGCGCTTCCTTCACCCGGCGCAGGCCTTTGGTCACGATATGTTTCTGCTCTTCAGCACCAACCTTGCGCCTGCTGGCGTGGCGGATGTCCTAGACGGCCTGACCGCCCCCCTTTTTGGGGTGTTTGATTTTGCTCTCACCTTCATTCCCCGCGTCATCACAATGAGAGCAAAATCCTCCTTACGCAATCAATCTATCATGTCTCAAAGGCGGTGAACCGAAACAGTGCCGAGCATACGGGCAAGCCCTGCCGCATCGTTACTGTTGGATGCTCCCTTGCCTGATTTATTTCTTCGCCTTGCACGCGGGGTTGCATGCCGGGCCTGCTGTTTTCTTTTGGATGGATGTTTGTTTTTGTTTTGCTGCTGAGATGTGCTCTGGCCTTCAGAAACCGCTGTCAATGCTGTTGCATCAGCGACAGGCTGGTTCTCTTTTGTTATCGGCTGACCAATCAGCTTTTCAATATCTCGCAGCAAACCAAGCTCAGAGGTGTCGCATAAACTGACAGCGACACCGCTTCTACCAGCTCTTGCGGTCCGGCCAATCCGGTGGACATAGACTTCAGGGACATTTGGTAGCTCAAAGTTAAAGACATGTGAAACGCCTTCGATATCAATGCCTCGTGCGGCAATATCTGCCGCGACCAGGACTTTCAATTTACCGGAACGAAAATTGGCAAGGGTCTGTTGCCGTTGGTTTTGGCTTTTATTGCCGTGAATGGCGGCTACTGTCAGGCCCGTTTTTCAAGATACTGAGTAAGCTTATTGGCACCGTGTTTGGTCCGTGTAAAAACGATAGCGCGGTCAATATCTGTATTGCTGAGTAAGGTAGACAAGTGCCGCTTTTTGTCAGGGGTACTGACAAAAGCAACTGACTGTTTAATTCTGTCAATTGGTTTTGAGACCGGAGCAACCGCTATTTCTTTCGGCTTTTTCAAAAAGTCATGTGCGAGGCTACGAATTTGTTTGGGCATTGTGGCTGACATCAAAACTGTTTGTCGCTCTACTGGTAGCTTCGCCATAATGCGGCGGATCGCTGGCAAGAAGCCCAAGTCCAGCATTTGGTCAGCTTCATCCAGCACGACCTGTGTCGTTGTGTTCAAGCGGATGGCACCTGATTGAATATGGTCTTCCAGCCTTCCGGGTGTGGCAACAAGGATATCAACGCCTTTTGCTAGTGCCCTGATTTGCTAGTTAGGCTTGACGCCGCCTACAACCACAGTTGCAGAATAGCGCATATATTGCCCATATGTCTGGATGCTCTCTGCAATCTGTGTTGCCAGTTCGCGGGTCGGGACAAGGATCAGGGCACTGCAGCTATTGGGGGCTGGTTTCTTTTGATACTTGTTGATTGCCTGCAGGAGAGGCAGCACGAAAGATGCAGTCTTTCCTGTGCCTGTTTGGGCGATACCAACAATGTCTCTCCCGGCAGTCATTGCCGGAATTACCTCTGTTTGAATAGGTGTGGGGTTTTTGTAACCTTCAGCCGATACGGCACGAAGGATTGCCTCAGCAAAGCCGAGGTCCTTAAATTCTGTCAAATTATTCTTTCATTAGCCATTTAGCTGGCAGCTGATGCCGCGCTTCTTGACCATCTTTCAATAAGGGGAAACTGGCGTAGATCAGTTGCCGAAATTTGATGCCTTGGGCATCGGTAAAGGGCAATGATCTATCGGGGAAAATTGCTCTAAATACACGCCGCCAGCGATACCATTTCCGGTTTTACATCACTCTCTTCGCACAGTGCACATGCCGCCCTTAGATCACGAATGGTTTGTAATAGCAAGGGAATAACGAACGATGCGGCCATAGCATCGTGCAGGAGGCCTGCGATGAAGGTTTCCGGTTCCATACGTCACACAATGGCTAAAAACACGTAAAAAGGGCGTGGCACCATGGGAACCAGAAGGAATATTAAGCCATCAAATGGGCGGGGATCACACGGCAGAAATTTACGCCAAACATGACCCATCATACATAAACCAGGCACGAAAAGCTGATGGCAATGTTATGGCGGAAATTCAGAAGAAGTGCCGCAGGCAGAGCATTCTAAGCAGTACAAATTCAAGAGAAAAACACTAAGATGAAATGAAAAGAATGGTGGTCGGTACTGGGCTCGAACCAGCGACCTCTTCGATGTCAACGAAACGCTCTACCAACTGAGCTAACCGACCAACACATAACAGGCAAGAAAGGGCCCTGCATCAGCAGAGCGGCCTCTCTATTACACGTCTGTTTCCCGCCGCGCAAGTGTAAAGCACTGTTCAGGCTGCCATAAAAATGGGTCTGCCTGATATTCCGTTCATGACTTTACAAGATTTTCAGGCTAGGCTGTGGTTATGAGCATGCAGTCAGATTATTCCATTCATGATTTTGCGCCTGTCACCGGGCAAAATGCCCCCGCCCCCTATTGTTTGAAGCCACCTGCAGGCACGCACGCGCCTTTTGTATTTGCGGTGCCGCACAGCGGGCGTTATTACCCGCCGGGGCTGCTCGCGAACTCTGGCCTTTCCATGGGAACCCTGCGCTTGAGCGAAGATGCTTATGTAGACAAGCTGTTTGCCAAAGTACCGGAAATGGGGGCCGGTTATCTGATAGCTACCCATGCCCGCACCTATCTGGATTTGAACAGGGCCGCCAATGAGCTGGACCCCGGCATGTTCACCCCCCGCCTGGCGGCAGATGAAGTGCATCAAACCCACAGGGTGAACACCGGCCTTGGGCTGATCCCCCGGCTAGTGACAGAGGGCCAGCCCATTTACAAGGCCCCCCTGCCCGCGCGTGAAGCCTTCCACCGCATTAACGCCGTGCACCGGCCCTATCATGAAAAGCTGCAAAGCCTGCTGCGGGCGCGCACAGCCAGCCATAGCTATGCCGTGCTGGTGGATTGCCACTCCATGCCCGCGGAAGGCAGCACCAGCCGCCACTGCAGAAGCGATAACCCCTATGGCCCTGATATTATATTGGGGGATTGCTGGGGCACCTCCTGCCATGCTGATCTTACAGCGCTGGCTGAAGAACTGCTCACCCAGATTGGCTTTAGCGTGCACCGCAACGTGCCTTATGCCGGCGGTTATGTAACCAAATATTATGGTAAACCCAGCCGCGGCACCCATGCCCTGCAAATAGAAATTAACCGCGCCATTTATATGAACCAGAAAACGCTGGAGCCTCTGACCTGCTTTGAAGACGTGCAGAAGAAGATGACCCTTTTCTCTGAAAAGCTGATCAGGGAGGGTAAAACCATTCTGGAGGCACAAAGCCCCCCTCTGCCCCGCGCGGCGGAATAACAGAAGACTAAAGATAAAAATTCTACTTTTGGGTGCAGCATTTAGCTTGACCTGAAAAGCACCCCCAAATGCCAGTGTGACATTTTTGCATATACCGAGCACAAAAAAAGAGGCCACGCATAAAGCGTGGCCCAGGCTCAGGGAGGAAACGCCCACAAAGGGCTTGGTGGGATAACCCCACCACTTGCTAACATAATGGTTCGTTAGCAAAAAACCAAGGGCAGCCTAGCGTTATATTTCTTACCAAAGAATTAACAATAGATAACATATTGTTTTTAAATGATTTTATTTCAGACTGGCCTAAAAGTTTTTTGAATCAGTTTTCACTTTATTGTTGCCAAAATGTTGAAAACACAGATTTTAGCGCCCGAATCACCACAGAATCAGGCGTAACCTAAAAGTCACACAGAAGAAATTTATTTGTCATAAATGCAGATCATAATCTGGTGTATGAAAAAGATATACAGGCAAGATATGGACTGTTCACAGCTATCACGCCCCGAAAATCTTCTCTCCGTTCCACGTTTATGGGTTGGGCAAAAGCGCGGGCATGGCCCAAGCAGACAACCCTTACTAGTAGGAAGTTGTAGGTTATGAGTCCGAAAAAGGCGCGTCACTATCGCGCTATTTTTATATCAGACACCCATTTAGGCGCCCGCGCTGCCCGGGTGGACCTGCTTCTGGATTTTTTAAAATCTGTAAGCTGTGACCGGCTGTTTCTGGTGGGGGATATTATTGATGGCTGGGCCATCCAGCGCTCCTGGTATTGGGATACCACCCATAATGATGTGATCCGCCGGGTTTTGAAGATGGCCAAGCAGGGCACGAGAGTGACCTACATCCCCGGTAACCATGATGAAGGCCTGCGTGGTTTTGAAGGCATTAACATGGCTGGCGTGGAGATGGCGCCAGACACGGTCTATACCTCCGCCTCCGGCAAACGATACTGGGTGTTGCACGGTGACCAGTTTGACGGCGTGGTGAAATATGCCAAATGGCTGGCCCATGTGGGAGACCGCGCCTATGTGCTGCTCTTGAAATTAAACACATGGGTAAACTGGGCCCGCCGCCACCTGGGCTATGATTATTGGTCTCTCTCTGCTTACCTGAAACACAAGGTGAAAAACGCGGTCGAATATATCGGCCGTTATGAAGAAGCCGTGGCTGCCGAAGCCGAGCGCCGCGGCGTGGACGGCGTGATCTGCGGCCATATCCACCATGCAGAGCGCCGCTTCTTCGGCAAGGTGGAATATATGAATGATGGTGATTGGGTGGAAAGCTGCACAGCACTGGTGGAAGATGACAAGGGCGAGTTTGAAATATTATACTGGGCTGATGAGGTTGCCGCCCGCGACGCTAAAGCCGGTAAAAAGACCAAACCCAAAAAGGGCAAAAAGAAAGGCTCAGGACAGGATGACCGGCCCCCTGTGCCCATCGCTGCAGAATGACAGTGCTGATGCCCTCACCTATTAAAGAGAACACATCTATATGATCAACATGCCCCTGCGTATCTGCATTGTCACCGATGCCTGGCACCCACAGGTAAACGGGGTTGTCCGCACGCTGGATACCCTGAGGCATGAACTGAAAAGCATGGGGCACAAAGTGTTTATGC
>JBNKGK010000127.1:0-8866 GCA_050289785.1 Kordiimonas sp. | reverse complement strand
CCAGTTCGCTATTCTCTTCGCAGACAGGTTCCCTCACTAGGTAACCTGTTCAGTTACACAAAATATCTGACAGCCTCTGAGCGGGCGGTACAGCGTCTGTCCTGACTGATCTGCTGATCAGTTCTATCCAGATGACGGCCATCATCGCATCGCCGGGCTAGAGCCCGTAGCTCAACACTGCTCTGGTCAACCCGCGTGATCTTCACTGTCATACTCAAGGCCTTATCTTCAAAAAAAACAATGAATCACACTCTCAATAGAGCCGCAATAAACTTGTCAGGAAATAGAAGTCACAAATTCAAACGATTGGTATTATAAGCTGCCAGACACGCCACATAAATCCTGATTTCACCTGTTCCACTCATCTTTCTATCCTTTCTACCGGGTTGCGCATACGCACCCGGCACTAGGCTTGCGCCAATGAGCGAAAGGGAATTGTCAATCACTTGACCAGACGGAGGGGGATCACCTGTCTCACAGCACAGCGAAAGAGGGGGAGACCGGCTGGTCAACGCTTGCGCCCGGTGATTGACAAGGGGAGGCACATGAGCCTCCCAATTATGTAAAGAGAAACAAGCTGCAACAGCCAACGCTGGTGACATATATGAAACTAGGCATAAACCGCTCGGGTCAGCAAGACCTGTCAAAAAGCCATTCTTTGTACCAAAGGAGATATAATCAGGCTCAAATGAGCTTTGCCCTACATATCTTTCATCAGGGCATCATAATCTCTACCCCCATAGAAGATATTCAAAACGATCACTGTTCGTTTTTTCTCGTCCACCTCAAATGCTGCAACAGCATTTTTATCAACAGCAATAATTCGGGTGTTTTGCCGCAAATCATCACGTTTCTGCCCTCTCACCGGGGCCAGACGCAGGTCATGACATTTGTGGCGCAGCTTCTCAATATAAGCCCAGGCAACCTCGGGCAAACCACTGGCATCCGCAATATAATCATAGATATCTGCAAGGTCTTCTATTGCATCCGGCGTCAAAAAAACTTCATACGTTTTCATTGTCAGCATTCATTTGCTGTTTGTGGCGCTGTTTAATTTTGTCAAATGCCTTGTCCATCGGCACAGGGTCGCCACTGTGAGCTGAGCTTTCCAGCCGCTCCCGAATGATGGCAATGCGGGCCTGGTGTTCGTCTTCCTGCCTTTGCCATAAACGCATGGCCGCGCGGATAACCTCGCTTGTCGAGGCATACGCACCAGAAACAACTTTTTCCTTGATGGCTCCCAGCATATCAGACGGCAATGTAATGCTGATTTTTTCTGCTTTATCGGCATGGCTCATAGTCGGTTCCTAACAATACAGCGCATTTGGTGTGATTTTATCATACCTTGAAGAATTCCACTAATCAATAATACGCAATATTATTGAAGGCTTGTTGTTTCAAAACCCTCAATTACCTGGCACACTCTTGTGAAAGGAAAGATAAAAATCATTTCTTCAGGCGCACTCCAACACCGCCACCGTTTTCAGGAATGAATTCTATACCGGCAGCCTCAAACGTCAATTTTAACAAAGTTAACGTAGCCGTTTTTGCCGTGCCATTTTGCGCTTTGTTTATTGTATTACGGTGTAAGCCAGTCTTTTCAGATAATTCTATATTTGACCAACTAAGAGCCACCTTAGCCATTTTGATTTGTATGGGCGTTATTAGTTGGTCTTTTTGCATATTCTTCTCTAATTATGCCCAGAACTATCCATATGTGTTGAAAGCACATAATATTACTTATAAACATGCTAATAACACATTTTTATATCGTAGCATGTCAAAAAAGGTAATACATGGACCAAAGTGTGCATTTTCACCTTAAGTGTCAAGGCTCTACCTATATAGAAATAGTGTTCTTAGATCGGACCATGAAGGTGTTGGTCGCACCTCCATGGCCCTACCGTAACCAACCTATTATGGAGGTATGGCCATGGCTGATACACGCCTTAGCATATATAATATGGAGTTGTTAATAGGGGGCATGTTCTGTGCCCCCGAAAAAGTTAGTCGTGCGGCTCTTTCTGTTCATGATGGAGGGGCCTCATGAAACCGGATTTAAGCCATTTATCCCAGCAACAGCAGGATGACCTGCAGATCATTGTTGATCATCTTGTGGCATCGTTTCAGGATCATGTTATGCCTGAGGCAGGGCCGGCTCATATCAAACCACATTATACAAAGCCCCTGCGCATCAAGCACATCATCCTTCATGGCAGTTATGCTGACCCGGATGTAAAAGAACATGCCGGTCAGCCCTACAGGATTTTGATTGTTGGCAGCCGCATTATGCCCGGGTTTGATGAATGGTCAGCACAAGCGACCAAAGAACTAGCGGACAAGGTTTACACACCTGTCAGCCTGATGATGAGCCGTGTGCGGCAGATCAACAAGCGCTTGAAGCAAGGCAATCCTGTGTTCCAGACCATCCGCAAACAGCATATAGTCCTCTATACAGGGGAGACCAGTGGAGCAAGCCTGCTTCTGCTGCCATCCCCCGAAGCCACAGTGGAACGATTATGGCTCGCCAGCACCTATTTTGAGCAGGGCGCAAAACTGATGGCCGCTTTCATGGCCGGAGCAAATTATTACAGGGGAATGGACAATAACCGGCTGGCTGCCTTTATGTTGCATCAGGTGCTGGAGCATGCCTATGACACCCTGCTGCTGACCTACATGACCTACCGCCCCGCCCTGCGGGATGTTGCCCTCAGGCGGGTAAGGGCAGAAGCCCTGTGTCCTGCCCTCACGGAAATATGGCACCCATCATCAGCCACGAAGGCAGAGCGCCACTACAGGCAACACTGTTTTCATCTGATATCAGATGCCTACAGCCAGGCATGCTGGGCAGAGCATTATAAAATCTCCCCTGTCAAACTGGCAGACATGATGCATTTTGCCCATGCGCTCATCACCCATATTGAAACAGCCTGTAAAACAAGAATCGAAGCCATGCAGGCAGAAGCCACGCCAAAACATGGCTAATGCAAAAAAAAACAAGGTCCGCTCCTTATGGTAGCGGGCCTTGTTCACCGGAATCCTGTCTGTTCAAACCGCTATATTTGCATTGCTTCCTTTCACCCTCGTTATACCGGCTTGATTGGAAGGGCATTTCAGTGACACACGCTCACATTAACTACCTGATATACCTTAACAATATGTTTGACAGAGATAGCAGAAGCAGGCACAGTTTCCGGTATCAACCCCGCCCCGGAGTCCACCGGAAAGCATCAGATGCATGCCGGAAACCGGATCCTCAAAACACCATATCTGCGAAAGTGGCACTCACTTTGTGGTCTCCACACAGGAGAAACCCTGTGCTGATTCCGGTGACACCCCCCCTTGACCCCCGATTACTGCACCTCATCCGGCTGCTGGCAGAAACTGCCGCAGAAGAGGATTTATCCAACACAACAGAGGAATGAACCATGAAAGCCGCCATTTATGCCCGTTATTCATCAGATAACCAGCGGGATGCCTCCATTGAAGACCAGATACGCCTGTGCAGTGAACGGGCTGAGCGCGAAGGGCTGGAGCCTTGCTGACTGTTATACAGACCATGCCATATCCGGCGCGTCCCTGATGCGCCCCGGCATTCAGGCCCTCATGGCTGATGCACAGGCGGGCAAGTTTGATATGATCATAACAGAGGCCCTGGACAGGTTAAGTCGTGACCAGGAGGATATTGCAGGATTCTATAAACGCATGAGCTTTGCAGGCATCACCATTATCACCCTGTCGGAAGGACAGGTGGATAACCTGCATATCGGCCTCAAGGGCACCATGAATGCGCTGTTCCTCAAGGACCTGGCTGATAAAACACGGCGCGGATTACGTGGCCGTGTCGAAAAAGGCAAATCCGGGGGCGGTAAATGTTATGGCTACACCATTGTCAAAAAACTGGATGCAAGTGGTGAACCTGTGCGAGGCGAAAGGGAAATCAACCCTGCAGAGGCCGCTATCGTGAAACGTATCTTTCAGGATTATATTGACGGCACTTCCCCCAAGGCCATAGCGGAACAGTTAAACCGGGAGGGTATTCCCTCCCCCATGCAGAATGGCTGGGGTCCCAGCACCCTGCATGGCAACCGCAGGCGCGGCACCGGCATATTGAACAATGAGCTTTATATCGGCAGACTGGTCTGGAACCGCCTTCAATACGTGAAAGACCCGGATACAGGCAAACGGATATCCCGCTATCGCAGGGAAGATGAACTGGTGATAACAGAGGTGCCCCACCTGCGTATTCTTGATCAAACATTATGGGATGCCGCAAAGGCCCGCCAGATTGCCAGCACGAGAAACACCCGGCCCCTTCAGCCCAACAACAGGCTTAGTGCCCACAAGCGCCCCAAATATCTGTTATCCGGCCTTGTGAAGTGTGGCCACTGCGGGGCTGGTTATATTGTCAAAAACACCACCCAGCTTATTTGTGCTGCTTACCAGCAAAAGAAAATCTGTGACAACAAGGTGCGCATCAAACGCGCTGATCTGGAAACTTGGGTATTGGAAGAACTGCGGGACAAGCTGATGACCAGACAAGCCCTTGAAGAATTCTACAAGGCCTACACCGACCATATCAACAAAAGCCGCATGGCCAGAACAGCAGGTCTTACCGCAGCACGGAAAGACCTCAAACAGGTTCAATCCCAGATTGGACTTGCTTCAGAAAAGTGGAGAGCGTTTTCGGTTTTAAACGGTCGTATTTTCGAACTGAATGGGAACATCAGAGATCAACAAACCACACAAGCATTTTTGCACCGTTTAGTAATTCGCAACTGTAATGCTAGACCATATCCGACTTAGTCGGAATCGGTTCCAGCCCACTCTCGTGAATATGTCCTCAATCTTGAAGATAAAAGGGGGAGAATATTGTGTAAAACCTGGCCTTTACTCATTGTGTAGCGTCATATCTTTTGGCGAGACCCAGACATCGAATTGAGCGGATGATACCAGGCCAGATGCGATCGCTGCAGTCCTTAACGTCGAATTTTCAGAATGAGCTTTGATAGCAATTTTTGCTGCAGCATCATAGCCAATATGCGGTGTCAGTGCTGTAACCAGCATGAGGGATTCCTCCATCAATTTTGCTATTCTGGCGTGGTTTGGTTTAAGGCCTGAAAGGCATTTGTCATTGAAGCTGACAAGCGCATCCGAAAGTAACTTTATTGACTGCAAAAGATTATAAATTATTACTGGTTTAAAGGCATTTAGCTCCAAATGGCCACTAGACCCTGCGATCGTTACTGTAACATGGTTACCCATGATTTGCGCACAAACCTGTGTCAATGCTTCACACTGGGTAGGATTGATTTTCCCTGGCATTATTGAAGACCCTGGTTCGTTAGCTGGTAAAATCAGTTCTCCTATGCCACATCGCGGTCCGCTTGCCAAAAAGCGAATATCATTAGCGATTTTCATGCAACTGACAGAAAGAACATTTAAGATGCCGGAGGTCTCAACAATCGCATCATGTGCGGCAATTGCCTCAAACTTGTTCGTCGCACTTCTCAATGGTAACCCGGTAAGCTCTACGGCAATTTCCACAAAATGTTCAGCGAAGCCCACGCCCGCGTTCAGCCCCGTTCCCACAGCTGTGCCGCCTTGTGCCAACTCTGTAAGTCGAAGAATACAGCTTTGCAGCCGATCAATTCCAAGCTCAATTTGCCGGGCGTAGCCAGAGAACTCTTGTCCTAAAGTAAGTGGCACTGCATCCTGCAGGTGAGTACGGCCAATCTTGACCACATCATCAAAATTGGTTGAATGAGAAAGAAGCGTGCCATGCACGCGTTTAAGTGCAGGCATTAAACTGTACTGAATTCCCTGTAAAGTAGCAATAGACATAGCAGTGGGAAAGCTGTCATTAGAACTTTGGCCCATATTGACGTGATCGTTTGGGTGGACTGGCAGTTCATTTGGAAACGTTGCTCTAATTATTTCTGAGGCTCTGTTCGCAATAACCTCATTAACATTCATATTAGTGTGCGTACCTGATCCTGTTTGCCAAACCATCAATGGAAAATGGTCAGCCAATTTTCCATTGATGACTTCATCAGCAGCCAGAACAATCGCTTCACCCAACCGAACATCCAAGTACCCCAATTTCATATTGGCCAAGGCTGCAGCCTTCTTTTGAATACCCATGGCCCAAATAAGCAAAGCAGGTATTCGTTCAGTACCAATATTGAAGTTTTCCAGTGAACGCTGAGTTTGTGCACCCCAGTATTTCTCTTTGGCCACTTCAATAGAACCTATGCTGTCTTTTTCCGTGCGGGTGGAAGACATTCTTTATTCCTTTGTGCCTTTCTGTACTGAAATTTCATTTAGATATTTAAAAAGATCGCTATCTGTTGTCAGTATAAGTGTTGTATTTTTATCAATGATGCCACCATAAGATTGCAATGTTCTTGTAAACTCATAAAATGCCACAGCATCTGATGAGGAATTATAGGCTGCTGCATAAATTTCAGCGGCTTTTGCATCTGCAACCCCTCTGATTTCCTCTACTTTTCTGTACGCTTCTGACTGAATTTTGTTTAAGTCCCGTTCCCTGTTGCCGCGAATTCTGGCAGCCTCACCGTTCCCTTCAGACAAAAATCTTTCTGCAATTTGACGCCGCTCACTTATCATGCGGTCATAAATTTTGGGTCGAACACTCTCATTATAATTGATCCTTTTGAACCGGATATCCAGAAGTTCAATACCAAACACCTGGACCTTCTCGGCAGCGGCAGTAAACAGTTCCTGTTCAACCTTTGAACGCCCCTTGCTGATAGGCACTAATGTGCCCATATTTAGCTCCCGCTCCGCATCTGTTAACAGGTCATCCCGTAAAGGAATGCGATCTTTTGTCGTGCGAATGATTTCAATCAATTCGTGTTTGGCAACAGCATTACGGGTCTCACTTCCCAAGATGTCATCAAGGCGTGACTGCGCACTGCGTTCATCACGAAGGCGTAAAAAATATTGCAACGGGTCAACAATGCGCCAACGGGCAAAGAGATCGACTGATATATAAAGCTTATCTTTGGTTGGCATATCAGAAGGCTGGCCATCCCATTCCAGTATACGTTGGTCAATAGAGTTAACTTCCTGAATGAAAGGAAGTTTTATCTTCAATCCAGACGTTGTTATTGGCTCACCCACCGGCTTGCCAAATTGGGTAATTATTATCTGCTCTACTTCATTCACTGTATAAAGCGCAGAGTTCAGGACGAATGCCGCAGCAATCATGACAGCAATCAATCCAATTTTCACTGTGACACTCATTGTTTTAGCTCCTTTTGGGAGTCAAGGTTCAACAAAGGAAGAATATTCTGCGCATGGGCATCAATGATTATTTTTGAGCGAAGCTGCGGCAAAACACTTTGCATCGTCTCAATATAAATACGCCGACGTGTGACTTCCGGTGCTCTATTATATTCAATAAGAAGTGCTTTAAATCGGGTGGCATCACCCTCTGCTTCATTTATGCGCTTTAATCGGTAGCCATCGGCCTCCCGTATACGCTGGTCTTTTTCGCCTTCAGCAAGGGGGATGACCTTGTTATAATCCCGGCGAGCTTCGTTTATCAGTTTTTCCTTTTCCTGCTGTGCCTGATTGACTTCATTGAAAGATTCTTGCACGGGCAGCGGCGGGTTGATATTCTTGAGCTGCACCTGATCAATACTAATTCCCATTGTGTATTTTGTTGAGAGTTCCTGCATTTTTGTAAGTGCTTCGATTTCAATTTCCTGACGACCTATTGTAATCACTTCATCAACGGTGCGATCACCTACAACTTCACGCATAACGGACTCTGAGACGTAGCGGAGTGTTTCGCTTGGTTCACGAACTTCAAAAAGAAATTTGATCGGGTTAGAAATACGGTATTGGACAACCCATTCCACAAGGGCAGCATTTAAATCACCTGTAACCATCTGGGTTTCTTTCCTGTTATCACGCGGGTGAGAGCTTTGGTAAGGGTCACGTGCTCCAGGTGTGGAAAAACCAAATTCCTGCTTTAGTTGGCGTTTCACAGGTACCAACGTTGCTATATCAATATTGAAAGGAAACTTGAAATGAAGCCCCGGTGGCACTTCCTTGAAATATTTACCAAACCGTTGTACAATCGCGACAGAATCACTTGGTACAGTGTAGATGCTGGACCATACACCTATGGCGATAGATACAACTAATAAACCGATGCCTAAACCGCCAGACGGTTTGCCAGACATTAACACTTTACAATAGTCAGGGGCCTCTTGGCTGGCTGTTTCCAGGCCGGTCTTTCTGGGACCCCAGGGTCCCCGGTTGTCGCTATTATTGGAAGCCATTGGCTTTTTCCTTGTTAAAGAATTAGAAGTACGATCATGGCCCTTAGGTAACATTAATCGTATGTGTGTGTTTCTATTCTGCTCATCTTACCCCCTTTAGCCACTCGAGCCTGCCCTGATAAGTAAATGTGATTACACGTCCTTTGCACAAAGAATTTCGAGAGCATTGATTGTTTGTGCTATTAGCAGCTGCCTTTTGGAGTACAAGTTTTGTGAATCTGCGGTTAGGAGTCGTATTAAATATAAGGCTCGTGTTCCAACTTCCTGCCAAGTGTTACTGGGTGTGGCAAGGAGAAGCACTTCAATTCTATAACGGTTTTCGATGCGTATTTTCTGCTCTGACAATAACTTTCTGACCTGTCGCAGACGTAGTTGTGTTGACTTCCTGTCAACCTCGTTGCGATGATTGTTTAGATCGGTTGTTGTATCCGTCATGTGCCTTGCTTTCATTTTTATTATGAATTTCGAACAATGACAAATTGGCCATGAGTATATCTTATCGGCGCAGACAATGCTGACAGAGCGACAGAGCCATAAAGAGCGAATATGCT
>JBNKGK010000126.1:0-8925 GCA_050289785.1 Kordiimonas sp. | reverse complement strand
CAGTACCCAAATTCCGAAGAAACTGCAGAAAAGTGTCCAATAGATAACTCCGAGCTCAGGTTACTTGTCTATCATTTCGATGCTTGTGCGCCACACACTAATCTCATCTGGTAAACAGAGAGTTAAATCTAGGCAAAAATTGCCTATAAATGTAAAGCAAAATTTATGAAATAGGGCTCAGGTTAGTTTTGAGGGCTTTTGGCGAGAGTTATTTTACTTGATGGCGACGATATTTTTGAATGCGAGTCGTCCTGAGACCTGCCAAGCCATTTTTATTGATGGCCTGTTGCCAGGAGAGAAATTCTTCAACAGAGAGTGAATAACGTTTGCATGCGTCTTCCAGAGTGATAAGGCCACCTTGAACAGCAGCCACGACTTCTGCTTTACGCCTTATCACCCAACGTGTTGTGTTCGCGGCAGGCAGGTCTTCAATAGTTAAGGGGGTTCCTGTCGGCCCTACAACCATAATATCTTCCTGGTCATGTCTCTTCTGATCTTCTGGCATGAATGACACCCCCGGTGGCACAAATCATTCTCTGGGGCGATTATAACAGTCAGGCTTTTAAGAAATACCTAATGCGTATCGTTAATAATTGTTAACGATTTGGGCTTGTGCGGTGTCCTGTAAAAAAAATGTTTTCTCCATGTCCGGTTTTATCTCGCTGGTCCGTATATCAATCGGGAGAAATTCGTTGAAGGCTAAACTTGGGGTTTTGGATGCCGGATGAAAATGTAAGTCCCCTACTGTCACTCGATGATGAACTGATTTATACTTCGGGTATGGAAACGGGGCAAAAAAGCGAGAAGAGAGACTATGTGGGCAGCCTGTATAGCAGGTACAGTTTGCGGCTTTTTAAAAGCCTGAGAAAGTTTTTAGCTAACCCGGATGATTTGGAAGACGTTGTTCAGGATACATTTGTCAGAGTAAATGATCTGGCCTACCCTCAAAATAATGAGCTGCCTTTCACCTATTTATACAGAATTGCGGTCAACCTTATCCGGGATAAGGGGCGCGCTCATAAAATCAGAGATCAGTATCAAAAAAGTGCAGTTGCCGATGAGGAGAGGGGGATTGATTATCTCTCGCCCGAACATCATGCCATGGCCAGGCAGAGATTGGCTCGGATGAAGCTGGAGCTGGAGAAATTGCCACCCCGGATGAAAGAAGTTTTTATCCTGCATAAGGTTCATCATAAAAGCCACAAACAGATTGCAGATGAACTGGGTGTTTCCCTGTCAGCGGTAGAGAAAAATATTATGCGTGTTTCTGCACGTTTTCGGTCTGCTTTTGAGAATGAAGAGTAGCAAAGCCATGAAGAACGACCTGAAGAAAATCATAGAAGAGGAAGCTGGCCACTGGCTGGTGCGGCTGGGTTCGGGGAATGTAAGCTCAGAGGATAAAGCTGCGTTTCAGCGGTGGTATGAGAAAAGCTCCAGCCATCAGGCGGCCTGGGCTTATGTTTCCGCTGTTGATGTGTTGGCGGATGAGTTGGTGCAAGAGGCCCCTGTCGTCGAAGGCGAAAGTGAACAAAGGCATGTGGCCCCAAAAGCACGCCCCCTGCTGAAGGTTTTTTCGCTTGCGGCGGTGTTGTTTGCTTCCATCCTAGGGTATCAGGGCTTTCTTTATTTTGATGGTATTCCGCAATCTTATGAAACTGATACGGGAGAGCTGAGGCGCTATGCCTTGCCAGATGGATCAAGCTTGTATCTCAGTGCCAGCTCCCGTGTAACTCTGGATTATTCAGAAAAAGAGAGAAACCTCTCCCTGGAAAAGGGGCAAGCCTATTTTACGGTTTCGGCTGATCCTGACAGGCCTTTCACGGTTCATGTGGCGGGGGCGGAGGTGAAAGCCCTGGGTACCGCTTTTGATGTGCACAGATATCCTCATGGTGTCTCGGTTTCTGTGCTGGATGGTGTGGTTTCGGTGGCGCGGGACAAAATGGCAAAACAGGCTATTCCTGCGGTGCAGGCCGTGGTTATCAAAAAGGGACAGAAAGCTTCCCTGTCAGAGAAAAAGGCTGAAGCTGTTATCACTAATGCTTCCCCTGAGCGCTTTTCCACATGGCAGCGTGGTGTGCTGGATTATAATATGGTGCCGCTTGAAACAGTGCTCGCGGATGTGGGCCGGTACACAAAAGGAAAAATAGTTTTAGAGGACGAGCGGCTTGCCTCACTGCCGGTAACAGCGGTTTTGGCTCCGGGTGACTTTGAAAAAGTGGCCCTGCTTCTTGAGCAGGTCTTGCCTGTGCGTTCCATGAATAAAGATGTAAACACAATTCTGTTGGTTTCTACTCATAGCGGAAATGGTAAAACCGAATAGAGGGTGAAAATGATATGTCCGGTTTTATCAGTGTCAGCCGTATCTCATGGGCAAGGGAAACAGCAGATCTGTTTCAGGGAACATGAGTAGGGAGGTTTCAAGTGAAGATTGACAAAAGAAATTCATTAGGTTGGTTGGTAAGCGGTGTTGCAGCAGCTGCGCTGATGGTATGTAGTCATGCAGTAAGGGCGGAAGAACAAAAAAGCTTTGCCATTGGAGCGCAATCTGTGTCTTCCGCATTAATTGAGTTTGCTGCGCAATCAAAAGTGCGGGTGATGGCTTCAGGTGATGCGATTGCTGCGGCCAATACACGGGGTATATCCGGTGACCTCACGACAGAAGAGGCGCTGGACCAGCTTCTGGCAGGCACTGGCCTTACCTATCACCGGATGGACGACGGTGCGATCGTTGTGAAGAAAATCGGGGATAATGCGAAAAATGGCGCCGGTGCGGATTTTCGCCAGTTTGCCCAAGCTTCAAACAACGGAGTTAACGCGGGCAACGGTAGCGCTGAGGGTGAAAACACCTTTGTTTTGGAAGAGATCATTGTGACAGCGACACGCCGGGAGGAGAGACTTCTGGATGTAGCAGGTACAGTAAGTGCTTATTCTACAGACCGTCTTGAGGCTAGTGGTGTTAACAATGTGGAAGATTTACAGTTTCTGGCCGCAGGGATGCAGATTACCCCTGTGATTGGCCAAACAATAATTACGCTACGGGGTATTGGCTCGAACAGCTTTTCCTTCGGTGCAGAATCGGGTGTAGCCGTACACCGTGACGGTGTCTATCTTTCTCAACGGCGTGATATTGGCACGGGCTTCTTCGATGTTGAGCGGATTGAGGTTTTAAGAGGGCCTCAAGGTACATTATATGGAAGAAATGCCACAGGAGGCGCTGTTAATATTATCAGCCGCAAGCCAACGGATAGTTTTGAAGGTCGGGCTAAGGCAACCATTGGTAATTACGGCCTTGTGGAAACGGAAGCTGCAGTCAGCGGCCCTATTTATGGCGATACTGTGCTAGGGCGTATTGCCTTTTTGTCCAGAAAAGATGATGGCTATACGGAAAATATCCATAACGGCGAACATTATAATAATTCGGATGTTGCCGCGGTGCGGGGGATTCTAACCTTCAAACCATCTGACGTGTTTAGCGCCAATTTTACTGCTGATTATGTGCATGATGACGGTATCAGGGTTGATACGGTTTTTCGGGGTAGAACGGGCAATCCTCTGCCTCATGAAACAGACGGTGAGCCCTTGCCAGGTGGGCGTGATGCTAATTTCGATGGTGAAAATCATGATTATAAGAGGTTATGGGGGTATCTCTTGGATATGTCGTGGGACATAGGGTTTGCTGAGTTGAAGTCTCTCACATCTCTGCGTCAGGCTAAAGTGGATTATGCAGGTGATTTGGATAGAGGAACCAGAGCCACCCTGGATTTTGTATCGGATACAGATTCAAAGCAATGGAGTCAGGAACTGATCTTGTCTTCTCTTTCTGATGGCCCTTTACAGTGGATTTTGGGTGGAACCTATTTCAATAAATCAACTGACTATGGTTCGGTTGCTTTTCTTCCAGGTCTTAGCCTCGAGGCCTATACTGACATTCCGGATTCCACCGAAAAGGCAATCGGTATATTTGGTGAAGCCACTTATAATTTGACAGATCAACTGGAGCTGACTGCCGGGGCGAGATATAGCAAAGAGGATAAATCCTATTCCAGTACAGCAACCACCCTTATCGGCGGTGTGCAAACTGCCCAAACTTTAACTCCCTTTGATGAAAGCTGGAGCAATTTCTCTCCAAAAGTGGCCCTTAGCTATAGTTGGAGTGACACACTGACCAGCTATATTGTAGTCTCGAAAGGCTTTAAGTCTGGCGGCTTTAATACAATTGGAACGACCTTTGATCAGGAGGTTGTGCTAAACTATGAAGCTGGGATAAAGGGCATTTTCGCGGATAGACGAGTTCAGACTAATCTGTCCCTGTTCCGCATGGATTATGATGATCTGCAGGTGCTGGTACAGGGAATTCATCCTGTGACAGGCGGTGCAGTGAATGTGACAGATAATGCAGCGACTTCCACAGTTCAGGGGGCTGAATTTGAGTTTACCGCCCAGTTTACAAACCAGTTTGGCATAGATGGCAATATTGCCTACCTGGATGCCACCTACGACAAATGGGAAGATGCAATTGATATTGGTGGTACGGGTGCACCAACTGATGTTTCCGGTAATCGCCTGTTGAATGCACCAGAACTTGCTTTCAATGTTGGGGCAACATTTGATTTTGATATGGGTGACTGGGCGACGGCGTCGCTACGCGGCGAATATGCCTATAAAAGCAGAACCTATTTCTCGACCCCGTTTGAGTTGGGCTTTTTCTCACAGAAGGGTGCGGGTCTCTTGAATTTCAGGATGGAAGTACAACCTGTTGATAGTGGGTGGAGCTTTGCGGCCTTCATGAAAAATGTCACTGATGAAGTAATTGTCGTTGGTATGAATGAGGGAAGCGCCCTCACGGGTAATGGCCAGTATCGTGCTTTATACGCTCCACGCACCTATGGCCTGACGGTGGGGTATCGTTTCTAAAAATCTCCCTCAGTTTTACGAAAAAAGCCCTCGGTTCTTCTCCGGGGGCTTTTTTATAAAAAAATCATTTTTGAGTGGAGGTGCTCCGAAAACTGCTCGTCTGTATCTCATGCGCGGTGTTTTGAAAGGTGTGCAAATCTGTTAAGCTGAGGAAGGGATAAAGACGTCAATGCTGAACGAACCATTGTTGAAAACAGACGTTTCAGCCCTTGGGGATGCCATGGCGGATGGAGACAGGCTGAAGGGAAGGCAGCATTCTGTTGAGCAAATGGCTCGGCGGCATAATGGCTCTTTATTGCGTTTTTTCCGCCGCAGCTTGCCCTCCACTGAAGACGCGGAAGATATGACACAGGAAGTGTATGCCCGGCTCTCCAAAACAGAAAGCCTGGATGACATACAGCATTCAAAAAAATATATCTTCCGGGTGGCGATCAACCTTCTGCGTGACAGAATGCGTTACAGGCAGGTGCATCATGCGGATGAACAGATTGAATATAATGACAAATTACAAAGCTCCGAGGCCCCCCAGGCGGATAGAATTATTGAGGGTAAACAAAAGCTGGCAGTTTTGAAAGAAGCCGTGCAAGCCCTGCCACCCAAGTGTAGGGACGTGTTCATTTTGCACCGCACAGGTGGCATGACATACAGGCAGATTGGAAAACAGCTGGATATTGCCGAAAGCACTGTTGAGAAACATATGATCCGGGCCATTGCCCAGCTCAAGAAAGCAGCTGATGGATTGAACGATGAGTAGCATTACAGACATGGCGGCACGGGCTGCAAAAAAAACAAGGAAGCAGCTTGATGAACAGGCGGCTGAATGGTTTGTTATCCTGCGTTCCTCCTCGCTTTCCGGAAAGGATAAACAGGCGTTTAAAGCATGGTGTGGGCAGAGCACTGATCATCAAAAAGCCTATGATGAGTATGAGCAGTTCTGGCAATCCACACAGGCGCTAGAAGATGATAATGATATGCTTGGGGCTTACGAAGAGATACTGGCGCGCAGGCGTGCTGCTTATGGGGGCTGGAGGCGGGGTGCACTGTGGGCAGTGCCAATTGCGGCTCTGGTGCTTTTTGTTGTGGTATCGGGCCTCTTGACCAGTTTGTGGCCGGGTGGAGAGGTCTATGATACGGGTGTTGGCGAGCAACGCACGGTGATGCTGGCGGATGGCACCACAGTCAAACTCAATACAAATACTCATTTATCTGTCAGCTACAGTTCTGCTTCCCGGCATATTGAGCTGGTGCGAGGACAGGCTTTTTTCAATGTTGCCAGGGATGAGGGGCGGCCTTTCTCTGTTCATTATGGGGATACAAGTGTTTTGGCCCTTGGCACACAGTTTGATGTCTATCAAAAACCGGGGGCGCTTCAGGTGACCATTGTGGAAGGTAAGATCAGTGTTTCAAAATCACCTGAAGGGCTAGGGAGTAAAAAAGAGGAAAAGCTGCTTGCTGCCGCGTCTGGTGACAGGGTGGTGCAACAGATAGTCTCCGCTCAGGGTGGTTTGTCGGATGTCAGTAAAACCAAGGTGAATGCTGTTATGGCCTGGCAGGACCAGAAGCTGATCTTTGATGATAAACCTCTCCCTGAGGCACTGGCCGAGGTGAACAGATATTCCCGGCGCAAGATACGCCTGGGGGATGACAAGCTGACATCTCTGCGCCTTTCTGGGGTGTTTCAGGTGAGCCAGCAGGATTTGGTGGTTGATATGATCAGGGATTATTTTTCTATCCGTGTGGAAACTGATGAAAAAGGCGACCTTATTTTGCGGTCGCAAACGAACGGGTAAGTTTTTTCATTAAGAATGGAGGTGTCTGCAAAAAAGCAAGTCTGTCGTGTTGAGGGCAAGTGGTTAGAGGAAAACCAGAGCCCGATGAGAGCAAGGCAGACAAGTGCCTTAGGGGAAACCTGGGAGGAAAGATATGCAGCATACCCGACATAGAAACAGCCTGAAAAGCAGTTGTGCCATTCTGGCAATGAGCATTGGGCTCGCCCTGGCCGGTGCCAGTGCTGGCCTGGCAGCGGATGGCAAAAATTATAATGTGCCGGCACAGCCGCTGAATAGCGCGCTGAACAGCTTTGCCGATGAAAATGGCTTGAACATTGTTTATGACCCGAAGTTGGTTCAGGGCAAAACATCATCTGATGTGTCTGGCAGTTTTTCCAAAGCCGAGGCGTTGGAACGCATCCTGCAGGGCAGTGGCCTGATAGTGGAGCAGCGGGGTGAAAACACCTTTTTTATCCGCGAGGGCAAGGTTGCCGAATATCAGGATGTAGAAGCACCAGCCAGCGATGGCAGCTCAGCTGAAGAAGGCTTTGTGCTGGATGAAATCATTGTAACAGGGTCTCGCATTAAGCGCTCCGGCTTTGAGATGCCAACCCCCGTAACATCCATTGGCAGAGACCAGATCGAACGATCCGGTTTCAGCAATATCTCGGATGTGCTTATGCGTACACCTTCTGTTGGTATTGGTCTTGGGCCCAACAATTCCACCTACAATAAAGATGCGGGGGCCACTTTTGTAAACCTGCGCGGTCTGGGGCTTGAGCGCACTCTGACACTTGTAAATGGGCGCAGGCGTGTGTCCGGCTCTCAGTCATCTTCAGCAGTTGATCTCGGTACCATCCCGGCCAGTATGATTGAACGCGTTGAAATTATCACGGGCGGCGCATCAGCCGTCTATGGGGCAGACGCGGTTTCCGGCCTTGTGAACGTAATTTTAAAAGAAGATTTTGAAGGCCTTGAAGTTTCAGGCCGTGGCGGCATCTCCGGCCATGGTGACGCTGAATCCTATTCAGTTGGCATGCATGGTGGGATGCAATTTGATGATGGCAGAGGCCATATCAGTTTTGGCTTTACTCATTATAAAGACCAGCCTCTTGGAGCATGGGAGCGCGAGCATAGTCGCAGACAGCTGGATTATA
Organism: Kordiimonas sp.; assembly: GCA_050289785.1. GTDB lineage: Bacteria > Pseudomonadota > Alphaproteobacteria > Sphingomonadales > Kordiimonadaceae > Kordiimonas. The sequence continues at coordinate 1,085 of JBNKGK010000126.1, read as the reverse complement.
GTGCAAACCCTAATAACACCGGTCCGGCGGATGGTATTCCGGATAATGTGATCCTGTCGGATAGAACTTTCCCGGTGCTACATTATGCAGGTACCTTCAATATTGGTGGTACGCTCTATACTTATGACCCTGGCCTGCGTCCGGTAGAAAGTGATATTTTCTTCGATGGTTTCAATGCCTCTGGCGGGGATGGCTGGCGTGTGCCGGATTATCAGCTTCTGCGCATTAAACAGCAGGTTGAATCTGCTATGACCACAATGGATTATGAGCTGACAGATGGTATCAGTTTTTTCGCTGAAGCAAGCTTTGCGAATACGAGGGCACTATCCTTCAATGATCCCGTAGCTGATATTGGCTCTGCCGTATTACAGCGTGATAACCCCTTTATTCCAGATGAAGTTGGGGCGCTGATGGATAGTTTTGGTCAATCAACCCTGGCAATCAGCCGTATGAATCCGGATCAGGGTGTCAGAACCAGCGATAACGAACGCACTACCTATACCATTGCGGCAGGCTTTGAGGGTGAATTTGGCTCGGATTGGGAGTGGGAAACCTTCTTTCAGTATGGCCGTTATAACCAGACACTGCGTGATTTGAATGCCCGTATTAACAGTCGGTTTCAGGCAGCCATTGATGCGGTCGTTGACCCTGTGACACAGGAAATCGTGTGTCGTAGTGCAACAGCGAGAAATGCAGGCTGTGCACCACTGAATGTGATTGGCCGTGACGCAGCTTCAGAAGAGGCGTTAGACTATATTCTTCATACTCGTATTCTTAATATCAAGAATGAGCAAACTGTTATTGGTGCCCAAACAACGGGGACAATTTTTGAGCTACCAGCGGGGCCTTTGAGTGTTGCTCTGGGTGGTGAATATAGAAAAGATAGCATTTCCACACAGGATGATGGTTTGGCAGAGTTAGGGCTTCTCTATGCACCGGACAATGGAGGCAAACCTGTTATAGGGGGTGTAGCAGTTTATGAGGCCTTTTTGGAAGTCGTGGCTCCTGTGGTGAAAGATAAGCCTTTTTTCCATGAAATGAATGTGGAGGGGGCTGTTCGCTATTCCAATTATAACACGATTGGC
>JBNKGK010000125.1:0-9016 GCA_050289785.1 Kordiimonas sp. | reverse complement strand
ATCCACCCCAAGCTTGCTAATGCACGCAGAGAGCGGTTTCTGGAGATACTCTCTGAAACCTTCCTCAGCAAAACAGCGGATGAGTGGGAAACCATTTTGAACAAGGCCGGTGTGCCTGCCGCCAAAATTCGGACACGCGATGAATGGCTGGCGCTGGAGCCCATGCATCAATCTGGTGTGCAGGCGGTGCAGGGCGAGCAAGGCAAACAGCTCACAGTGCCGGGCCGTATTGGCACAGTGGCCACAAAGGCAGATCAGGCAGCTTTCTATGCTGATGCTGAGGCGATCACTGAGGCAGAAGCCAAAGCCCTGTTCCCTGAAAAACAGCCAATGGCGATGCCGACAAATCAGAAGCCTTTGCAGAAAGGTGATTTGCTGAAAGGGGTAAAAATCCTTGATCTGTGCAATGTGGTGGCAGGGCCTACATCAGCCCGCACCATGGCAGAGTTTGGGGCAGAAGTGATCAAGGCGGAGGCACCAAATGGCGTGCATCCACGGTTTGTGCCTTCGGCGCTTTATCTGAACCACGGCAAGCGCAGCATTGTGACAGATGTGAAAACGGCACCGGGTCAGAAAGTTTATGAACATCTGGTGAAATGGGCCGATCTGATCGTCCATAATATTCTGGATTATACCGGGGGCAGAATGGGGGCTGACCATCAGCAACTTCAGGCCATTAACCCGGATGTTGTGACATGCCAACTGAGTGGTTTTGGTGGTGAGAAACGTGGCTATTGGGAAAACAGAACCTGTTTTGACAATCTGATGCAGGGGGCCTGCGGTCTTTCGGCCTGGTATGGCACGCTGGATACTCCCCTGTGGCATGGCCGGATTACTTCGGCTGATACCATTGGTGGGTTCAGTCAGGCATTTATCTCTCTGGTCGGGTTGTATCAGAAGCGCAAAACAGGGTTTGCTGGCGAATGCCGCACATCGCTCGCGCGGGCTACAAACCATTATCAATTGCCGCTGATGATTGCAGAAAACGGCAAGGCTGATTGGGGTGAGCCTCATGGACAGTTTACCAAAGGAACAAGCCCCTGGCAGCATCTGTATAAATGCGAAGGCAGCTGGGTCTATGTGGGCACCACCAAAGAGACGGCGGCCAAGTTGGCTGAGCTGGTCACCGGGGTAAGTACAGTCGATGAGATGGCTTTGGCTGCAGGCTTCGCAAGAAAGGCCTATGCCCATTGGTTTAAGGTTTTGACAGAAGCCGGCATTGCCGTTCAGCGCTGTATCACTGTGGATGATATCTGTGAAGACGGTATGAAAATGGTTAGCAATGACGCTGAAGATGATAAGGTTGATGCGGATTACAAGCCATTAATGCGGTGGGAAAACCACCCTTGGGGGCTGCCCGTTATTTTGCTTGCGCCAGATAGCACACGGGTGGGTGAAGACCAGACATTCAAACGGTTGCGTCCGGCCCCACGCTACGGTGAGCATACGGCGGAGATTCTGTCAGAGCTTGGCTATGCCGATGCGGAGATTGAAGAACTGATCCGCCTGAATGTGTCGCATGAATATTTGCCGGTAATGGGTGACAAAAATACCTACTTTGTAAAAGATAACAGCTTCACCGGATATGGTGGCAAGAAGTAAAGCAAAATTGGCGGGGCTTTTAGGCCTCGCCGCAACCATAATAGGCGCCAGAACCTTGCTATAGAGACAATAATGAGTATTAATATCCGCACTTAAATATATAAATAACGACAGTGAAAAGTGGGAGAAGTAAATGAGTGGGAAAAACATAGAGTCAGGCTATCCAAAACCGTTGTTTGCCTGGGGTATGATTGGGGCTTTGTCTCTGGCATATATGTTTTCAATCATCGATCGGTCAATATTGGCATTGCTGATTGATCCGATGAAAGAAGACCTGCAGATCACCGATACACAAATAAGCATTCTCACCGGGTTTGCGTTTGCGGGTATATACGCTGTGACCAGCTTGCCCATGGGGAGGGTGTCTGATCTGTGGTCCCGCAAATATGTGATCATGTTTGGCATTACGGTTTGGAGCGTGCTGACAGTAAGCTGCGGTTTTGCCAAGAATTTTATGCAGCTATTTCTCGCTCGTATGGGCGTGGGTTTCGGTGAAGCCGCCCTTACCCCTACGGCTCATGCCATGATCCCGGACCTTTTCCCGCCACATAAATTGGCACGCGGCATGAGTGTGTTTGTAACATTTGGCCTGCTGGGCGGTGGGCTTTCCCTCGTTGTGGGCGGGGCTGTTGTCGGTCTTGCGGATAACCTGGGCACCATTGAGATCGGTTTTTTCGGTGTCTTTCAGCCCTGGCAGACCGTTTTGCTAATTGTCGGTGCTTTAAGTCTTCTGACCATCATTCCCTTTATTTTGCTGCCAGAGCCAGCACGTCATAAAATGACAGGTGCGCTGGATAAAACAGCCTCCCAGAAAAAACTGTCTGCCGTTTTCCACTATATCTGGGAAGAGCGGGGCTATTATGTGCCCTTTATTATTGGTTTCAGCCTCATTTCCATGATGACCACAGGTCTCGGTGCTTGGGTGCCCAGTTATTTTATCCGTGTGCTGGGCTGGTCAGCGACGGAAACGGGGGCAGCGCTGGGCATTGCCACCATGGCGGGCACCGTAGTTGGCGGTTTGGGCGCTGGCCTGTTATCCGATTATCTATATAAACGCGGTGATCGGACAGCCTCTTTAAAGCTGATGATTATTCTGGCGATCTCTGCTGCGGCCGGTGGCTGGATACTTGTTTATGTCCCCTATATCAGCGTTAAAATGTTTGCCATTTTTTCAGGCTCTGCTCATGTTGCTGCGCTGGTTGCTCTCAAGCCAACCACAATGCAGCTTATCACCCCAAACCATATGCGTGGCCAAATTGCAGCATTAGCACTCTTTTCTGCCAATTTCATCGGTTATGGGTCTGGTTCCACCGTTGTGGCCTTGGTCACAGACCATGTGTTTAAAGACCCACTGGCGGTTGGCCACTCTATTTTTGTGGTAGGCACTATTGGGTATGGCTTGGGCGCACTCCTCCTGTTCCTGAGCTTTAAAACGTTCAAGCAGATTTCTTATGCCCCAGTGGCTGGTGAGATGGCCGGTGATGGTGAGGCTTGCCATGCTGAATAGAAAGTTTGTTGCTGCTTTTTCTGTGATGTTCACCACATCGGTGGCGGCCTCTGACAATTATTCCCCCTATGTGGATAGAGATACCCCGACAAGTGTTTATTTCGGGGATACCCATTTGCATACCGGGCTCTCGTCCGACGCTTATATGCTGGGCAACCGCAGCCTTGGCCGCGAAGAGGCCTATCGCTTCGCCAAGGGAGAGACGGTTGTCATTGACAAGGGGAGAGAGGCTCGTCTTGCCCGCCCGCTGGATTTTCTGGTGATTGCCGATCACGCCGAAAATATTGGTGTGATGCAGGGCCTGTTTCAGGCCGACCCTGTGCTGCTGAACACGCTGAAGGGGGCGCAGCTCTATGAAAAATATAAAGCGGCCGCCGCTGAAGTAGACCGCACGGGCGACCAGAGCCTTTTCTGGAGCCTGCTTTATTGGGATGTGAAGCACGCGCGTTTTGCTGATCAGAGCTTTGCGAAGGGTATTTGGCAGCATGTGATTGCCAGTGCAGACAAATATAATGATCCCGGCAAGTTTTCTGCTTTCATCGGCTATGAGTGGACACTCTCTGGTGAAAACCCTCACAGGAACGTGCACCGTGTTGTGGTGTTCAGGGACGGGGCAGAACAGGCTGGTCAGGTTCAGCCCTTCTCAGAAAATGATAGCAAACGCCCGGAAGACCTGTGGGCCTATATGGCCTCCTATCAGGAACAAACAGGCGGTGAAGTGATGGCTATCCCTCACAACCCCAACCTGAGTGCGGGCAGAATGTTTGAGTTAAAAGATTCTGATGGCAAGGCCTTCTCTGCACCCTATGCAAAACTGCGAGCCAGATGGGAACCCTTGCTGGAGATGACCCAGATCAAGGGGGACAGTGAAACACACCCTCTTCTGTCGCCCGATGATGAGTTTGCGGAGTATGACACATGGCCCGGGAAAGCCAGGCAAGCTCCGGATTGGGAAAAGCTTATCCGCTATGAATATGCACGGTCTGCCCTGAAACTCGGCATTGGTGAACAGGCCAGAATGGGCGTCAACCCGTTCAAATTTGGCATGATCGGCAGCACAGATGCTCATACGTCCCTGTCCACTGTCGGTGAGATGAATTTCTGGGGCAAATTTGCCATCAACTATCCGTCTCCCGACAGGGCGGCGGCTTATCTGAAGGTGGATGCTGCCCCTTGGAGTGCAGCTGGCTTTGCGGCCGTCTGGGCGAAAGAAAACACAAGGGAAAGCCTGTTTGCTGCCATGAAACGGCGGGAAACCTATGCGACCACCGGGCCGCGTATGATGGTGCGCTTCTTCGGTGGTTGGGGGTATCAGGCAGAGAGTGCTTTCAAACCTGACTTGGCAAAGATAGGGTATGCAGGTGGTGTGCCGATGGGGGGTGATCTGACACATGCCCCAAAAGGCAAGGTGCCAAGCTTCCTCATTCGTGCTGTGAAAGATCCTGACGGCGCTAATTTGGATCGTGTGCAGGTGATCAAAGGCTGGCGGTCGGCCGGTGGTGAATTGCGTGAGAAAATCTATAATGTAGCGCTCTCTGAAGGCCGGAAGGATAAAGGCAGCAAGACCAAAGCTGTTGGTAGTACGGTGAAGGTGCAAGACGCAAGTTACACGAATACCATTGGTGCTGCTGAGCTTGCAACAATGTGGCGAGACCCTGATTTTAATCCTGATGAACTGGCCTTTTATTATGTGCGGGTGATTGAAATACCCACCCCGCGATGGGCAGCCTATGATGCCAAATATTTTGACATCAAAGATATGCCGGACGAAGTGCCTATGGTCACACAGGAGCGCGCTTACACTTCACCCATCTGGTACACACCCTAATAAAAACGACAGAGAGAAAAATGATGAAATTATCTAACACACTGATTTTGTTAAGTTTATTGCTTGGCTCGTTAGAGGTTGGAGCGACCGATAAAGAGCCGGGCACCGTTTCCATGCCGGCTTATGATCTGCCGCCCTCTTCGCTGCTAAGCGCAGAATCCAAGCGTATTAATAATGCTTTTGCCGAGCGCTACAAGAAGGCCAATTGTTCACGTGCACGCTACACAGGAGACGATCCGGAGGGTGTGCTGATTTACCGAAAATGCATTGATCCGGTAATGGCGGGGGTGGCCGCTGATTTTGAAGCCAAATACGCGGTTGATATCAAGCCACAAACCATCGGCGGGGTTTATACGGAAGTGTTCACACCGAAGGCTGGTATTGCAAAGCAAAATAAAGATCGTGTGCTCATTAATCTACACGGCGGTGGTTTTGTTGTGATGGCCCGTGTTGGGGGGCGGATGGAATCTATCCCTGTTGCGGATATCGGCAAAATTAAAGTCGTGAGTGTAGATTACAGGCAGGGCCCTGAATATAAATTCCCGGCCGCCAGTGAAGATGTGGAAGCTGTCTACCGCGAGCTTCTCAAAAGTTACAAACCGGAAAATATCGGCGTTTATGGTTGCTCAGCGGGGGGTATGCTGACGGCTCAATCTGTGGCCTGGTTCCAGCACAAGGACCTGCCGCGCCCCGGCGCAGTTTCCATTATGTGTTCGGGTGCCATTCTCTGGTATGAAGGGGATACAGGGGCACGCCAGAATGCCATGATGTACCCCAAAAAATTTGATCTGCCCAGTATGGCCCATAGCCTTTATCTGAGTGTGGAGGAGCAGAATAACCCTTTGATGCAACCTGCCCTTTCCGAAGAGATTATGGCCAGGTTTCCCCCTACCTTGTTAATTACGGCAACACGGGATGGCGCTTTGAGCGCGGCGGCTTATACGCAGTCCATGCTTACCCGGCTTGGTGTGCCCGCATACCTACATGTTTGGGAGGGTTTTGGGCATGGTTTTCAGGGTAACCCGGATTTGCCGGAATCCCGTGAGGTATATGATGTCGTGGCTCGTTTCTTCGAGGCCAATTTAGGGTCAAAATAACGGATTTTGACGACACGCTAACATGCAAGGATGGCCCTGCCCTTATAGGTAGATTGGGCCATCTGGCTTGCGATCATCGCTGATGACGCCTATACTGTGCCTGAAATATATGCCTGTGGGAAACGGGGAAGGCATATAATCCGGGGTGTGCATGACACAGCATAAAGCCACAAACAACCCGGCCTTGCCGGGGGTGCAAACAGATCTTGTAGAGCGGCTCTATGAGCAGCACAGGGATGATTTGTGCAAAAACCTGCAGAAAACATTTGGCAGTGGCCCGCCGGAGCCTGAGGATGTGGTGCAATCGGCCTTTGCCCGTTTTTTTGCGCTTGAGAACCCTGAAAGAATTGAAAGCCCCAGAGGGTTTCTGTGGCGGACCGCCTATAATATCGTTCTTGATTACAAGCGTCACGCAGCTATTGCGCAGAGGCACCAACAGGGGCTTCAGGCCGATGGTTATGCCTTTTCTGTGGACGAATTGACGGCCGAGCACGTCTTATCTTCAAGGCAGCAAGTTGAGATTATCCGTAGGGTGCTGGATGATCTGCCTGCAAGGCAGCGAGAGCTGGTTATTTTGAACCGGGTGAAAAACATCCCCTATGCGGAGGTAGCGCGCCAGACGGGTATTCCCGTCACTACAGTGAAGCGCATGGTGGCCAGTGCCCTGGTTCTGCTGGATGAAGCGCTGGAAGAAGCTGAAGCTATTTATGAGGCGGGAACCCCAGGCCATATTGGGGAGAAGAAGTCATGATGAGCAGGGACATGGCTGAAAAACGGCAGATCCGGCAGGAAGCAGGCGAATGGCTCGTTGAAATGACATCTGGGCATATCGGCGCTGACCTACAGGCCCGCTTTGATGCCTGGTTGATAGCAGACCCTCGTCACGCAAAAGCCTATGAGCGCATGGAGAGGCTGGCTGGCCAACTGGAAGATATGGATGTGTCTGTAGATGAAAGTGGTGCGGCAGTTATTCATGATATCCCGGTAGGTGTCTCATCAGTTGACCTACCGAAACCTTCTTTGTGGGGCTGGGTGGCAGGTGGTCTGGCCGCGGCAGCCAGTGTTGTCATCGCTGTTTGGACCATGGACGTTTATGAGCATAAAGGTGTGCAGGCTCATAATGAAAGGTACAGTACACAAATGGCCGAGGTGCAAACCATTACCTTGGCAGACGGTAGCTCTGTCACCCTTGGGGCGGGGTCGGAAATTGCTGTGCGGTTTACACAGAATGAGCGACTGGTGAGCCTGCAAGCTGGAGATGCCTTTTTTGACGTGGCCAAAGTGGCGGAACGCCCCTTCACCGTGCAGGCGGGTCATGCTCAGGTTCGGGTGGTGGGCACGCGCTTCGAAGTGAAAAGCGGTGGGGATGCCATCCGTGTTGGTGTGGTGGACGGCGCCGTTGATGTGCAAAACATGGCGGGTGAAGGCTCTGCGGCCACACGGCTCACCAAGGGACAGGTGGCTGTGGCTCAGCCCTCTGGGTTTATCCGTCAGGAGGTAATGGCACCAACCTTGATGGGGGCCTGGCGCACAGGCAGGCTGATTTATGAAGATGCGACGCTGAGCCAAATTGTGGCGGATATCAAGCGCTATTATGGGCAGGATATCCAAATTCTATCCCCTGACATTAGTCAGCTGCGGCTGACAGTTGCCTTTGATGATAAACAGGTTGACCAAGTGTTGGAAAACATCACGCTTGGTTTGCCTGTGACTGTGGTGCGCGGCGCAGATGGCAAGGTTTCTTTACAGGAAAAATCAGGATAAAATTATTATATTTCATATGGTTATGATTTGTTAAGCTTTTTTTTAGGAAAAAATCGGACGATTGGTTTCTTTCATCCGTTGTTTGAAGCGAGGGTATCTGGAGGAGAATGAAAGTGCCCTTAACTACAACAAACAATGGGTATGGGAGAAAAAAATCATGAAAAGCTTTATAAGCAGTCGGCTTGCAGCAGCCATTCTGGCGTCAGCCTCTTTACAGGCCGTTGCTGTGGGCTCAGCCATGGCGGCGGATACAGCCTCACAGTTTGAGCTGACAGCGCAGCCTCTGGCCAAGGCGTTACTCGCAGTTTCCGGACAGACCGGCACAGTGATTGTTGCCCCAAGTGGGCTGGTGAACGGTGTTCAGGCCCCGGCATTGATGGGAAACATGCCTGTTGAACAGGCTCTGCAAAGCTTATTGGCAGGCTCTGGCCTCTCTTATCGTAAGGGCCAGCAAGGCTATACCATCATTAAAGAGGTTTCAGGTGCCTCTGCGGGTACTGAGAGGGAAAAAAGCTCCTTTGTTCTGGAAGAGATTATTGTAACGGCAACACGAAGAGCAGAGAGCTTGCAGGATGTACCAATTGCAATTTCGGCACTTAATACAGGCGAGATGGAGAAACGGGGGATTGAAAATTTTGCGGATTTTGCTCGACAGTTGCCTGGTGTCATTATTACTGAGAATGCAAAACATTTTGGTAAGTTCGCTATTCGGGGCCTGCTGGACAGTACAACAACATCAGGTTTCAGTAATAAAGTTGTTTCAATTTATATAGATGATGTTCCAATTACGAGCTTAAGCATATCAACTCCTGACATGCGTTTGTATGATATGGAGCGTGTGGAGGTTTTAAGGGGGCCTCAAGGAACATTATTTGGGTCTAGTTCCATTGGTGGTGCTGTTCGTATTATTACAAACAAGCCCGACGTCACTAATTTCACGGCATCGGCAAATGTTGATTACGGCCTTACCGGGAACGATTCTGTACGTCAACGGTATAACTTGATGGTAAATGCGCCGTTGGTGCAAGATGAGTTGGCGGTTCGGTTGGTAGGCTATTATCGTAATGAAGACGGTTATATTGCCAATGTTGGAACAGGAACAGAAAATGCAGATAGCGGTGAAGACTGGGGGCTGCGCGGTTCCCTACGCTGGGTGCCCAATGACCGTTTTACTGCAACAGCTGTCGCTATGTATGATAAGAGCGATATGGCGGATCT
>JBNKGK010000124.1:0-9062 GCA_050289785.1 Kordiimonas sp. | reverse complement strand
GCGGATACCTGTAAGAAGGTGATCGAGAAATCCACTAATAAAGCTGGCAAGGGCAAGCTTGAAGTGGTGAATGAGTATTGCCGCTATGTGCCTGCCATATTGGTGCAGGATTATTTCGGCCTGGACGGCGTGGAGGTGAAGGACCTTTTGCGCTGGTCATACTGGAACCAGTATGACGCTTTCCATAACCAGCCGTTTGACCTGAACTCACCCGAGCTTTCAAAGCATATTATCACCGAGCATGATAAAGCCTCTGAAGAACTGGTGAAATATATCGGCAAGCTGGTGGGCAAAAAACTTTTGATGGCCAAGCTGGATGTGCTGAGGAACCGTTTCTTCGGCATCTTCTATTATCTGAGGTATGCTTATGAATATCTGCGCGGCAGGCCCGTGGGCACGCCGGGTGATGATGTGACCACCCGCATTCTGCGCTCGTCCTTCGATGATGATATTGAGTTTGGCCTCATCCGGCAGGGGGTGAATGTGGGTGGATTGCTGATCGGGGCGGTGGAAACCACCTCTCAGGCCGTATCACAAACCATTCAATATTTCCTCGACCGGCCAGAGTTGCTGAAGGAAGCCCGCAGTGCCGCGCAAACGGAAGATACCTATCTGTTTGATGCCATGGTGTGGGAGGCGCTGCGCTTTGTGCCCATCAGCCCCTATGTGTTCCGTCAGGCTTCTATTGATTGCACGGTGGCCAAAGGCACAGCCTGGGAAACAGACGTGAAAGCGGGCACCAATGTACTGTTGCTCACCCAGTCTGCGATGTTTGACACTTATGCCAATGACAAGCCGGATGACTTCAACCCGAACAGAAACTGGTATCATCATTTCAATTTCGGTTATGGCTCACATGAATGCCTGGGCAAATATGTCGGCATGGTTATGATCCCGGAAATGGTACGGCATATTCTCCTGCAGACAGGTGTACAGCCTCAGGGCAAGATCAATTATAAGGATGGGCCGTTCCCGGAAGAATATAATCTGACCTGGTAGGCCAAAATTCACCATGGCTGGCTGCAAATGACAGTTTTCTGCGCTGCCGATACTCATGTACCCCCAAGTACACTGCGTGTCGGTTCTCAAAAACTGTCATTTTCGCTCAGCCCCGCTGAATTTCAGGCTGAGCGTTTAAGGCTATTTTCCGTGTTTTTCCACCCAGGCTTCTTTGGTGACCATATAAAGGCAGTGTTCGTGCAGCGCGTGACCCTCTGGCACATTCGGGTGGCCAAAATTCTGGCCAGCATTTTCCATGCCAAGGCGCTGCATCACGGCTTCTGACCGCTTGTTGATAAGGGCAGTGAAGGAATAGACCTTATCAAGCCCCAGTTCCCCAAAGGCCAGATCGAGCGCCGCTCTGGCTGCCTCTGTTGCATAACCTCTGTGCCAATACTGTTTCGCGAGCCGCCAGCCAATTTCCACACAGGGGCTGGTGGTATTTGGCACATCATAGCCCGGCACATGCAAGCCCACATAGCCGATGAAGGCCCTTTCTGCTTTGGTCTCCACCGCCCACAGGCCCCAGCCGCGCTCGGCAATAAGGTCACGTACCTTTTCAGCCATGGCATCGCTTTGCTTCCGCGTAAGTGTGCTTGGGTAATATTCCATCACGGCAGCATCTGCATTCATGGCAGCAAAGGGGGCAAAATCAGCTTCCTGCCACTGCCTGAGCTTCAGGCGCTTTGTCTCAGGTTCGTATAGTTTGATCATGGCCTTTATCCTCATTGGCAGCTGGGCTGGGTGTTTTTAAAGAAGATAGACCGGGAGTCAAGCTTCACCAATCTGGTGTGACAGAAACGATCAACTATGCTAGGCTTATCACTCGTTATGGGGTTTAGGGAAAGCTGCACGTGGCGGATTATAAGACAATAGCATCAGCAAAAAAGGTGGAGCCGCAGGCCGAAAGCAAGGCGCTTGCAGGCAATTATCATGCTTACTGGGCTGAGCTGTGCCGCTATCTGAAAGGCCGGTTTGGGGATGGCCCGCCAGAGCCGCAGGATGTGGCGCAGCAGGCCTTCATTCAGTTTGCGGCAATGGATGACAGCGCCGAGGTGCAAAACCCGCGGGCCTTTCTGTACCGGATAGCAATTAACCTTGCCACGCGCCAGCATCAGCGCGAGGGCATGATCTCGCGTTATAATGCGGATCATGCTGAGGAGGCGAGGGAAAGCTATATTGATGACGTGACCCCTGAGCGACAGTTGATGGCGAGGGAACGGATGGACATTTTAAATGGTGCGCTGGAGCATATGGCCGAGGAACCGCGACGTATGCTTGTGCTGAACCGGATGCACGGCCTTTCCTATGCTGAAATTTCGCGCCGTACTGGTGTTTCCCAAACGCAGGTGAAGCGGCTGGTGGCGGAAGCGCTGATGGTGTGCAAAAAATCATTACGGGATGCAAACGGGGGGCCGCGGCCATGACAATGACCCCCATGCAACATGTGGATGAGCTGGACAGGATAGACCGCGAAGCGACAGACTGGTTTCTGGAACTGCAGGAAAAGCCAGTGCCTGCCGCTGTGCGCGATCGTTTCAATGTTTGGCTGGAAGCTGACACACGTCATGCCGCCGCTTACCGCGAGACCGAAGCCTGCTGGGATGATTTTAACGAGATGACACACTGGGCCGATAAAGTGGAGGTGCCGGAGATAGCCCCTGCCGTACTGGTGCCAGAGGCCGCCCCTGTGCCCCTATGGCAAAAGCTGTTTGGCCTTGGCGGGATGCCCGGCTATGCCCGCTTGGGCTTTGCCACCGCTGTGCTGGTGTTTGTCGGTTATATAGGCCTCACACAATTTTCCCCTGGCCTGTGGGTTCAGGCCCCGGTGAGCTATGAAACTGGTGTGGCGGAAATTCGCGAAATTACGCTGGCGGATGGCAGCGCTTTAACGCTTGGGGCCAGTTCCTCTGCCGAGGTGCAATCGCTGGCGGATAAGCGGCAGGTGGTTTTGCATCAGGGTGAAGCGGTGTTCAGCGTGACGAAAAATCAGGCTCTGTCCCTGTTTGTGCAGGCCGGTGAAACCAGTGTGCAGGTGCTGGGCACAGTGTTTGAGGTGCATCACGGCCCCGGCACTGTGCGTGTGGGCGTGCAGGAAGGCCGGGTGAAAGTGGTGAAGGCGGCGGGTGAAGACGCAGCCTCTTATATGCTGTCAGCGGGTGAGCAGGTAACCACCATGCCAGCGGGCCAGAAGGATGAACTAACGGAGATAGATATCAGCCATGTGGGCGCATGGCGCACTGGCAGGCTGGTGTATGAAGATGCCCGCCTCGCTGATGTGGTGGCTGATGCCAACCGCTATTATGCAGGCCGTATTGAGCTGGCAGACGCGGGCCTGAATGACCTGCCTGTTACCGCCTCGTTTCAGACCAGTGAAATTGAAAAAATGATTAGTGTGCTGACCATTGCCTTGCCTGTGAAAGCAGATTTTGGTGAGGGCGGGCATATTGTGATTAAAAGGAAAAGCTAAAAGCACCTCTTCTGTCATCCCGTGCCGTGTCGTAGGCAGGTTACGACACGGGGTGACTATGAAGTGAAGTTTTTCATACGGAATTCAGGGGGATGGAAAGTTTCCATCTAAAGAAATTTCATTTTTTTGAAAAAAGGTCGGACGATTTTTTATGCTCATGTATCTCATTCCCAGAGGCAAGGCTGCGCTGGTGCAGCCGCAATTTACCAGCCTCGTGTTTCGGGAGGATATGATGAAAAAACAAACAGATTTTAAAACCCGTTTTCACCGCCAGCTTTTGGTGGGGGCATCAGCCCTGATGCTGGCGTCTGTGCCTGTGATGGCGGATATGGCAGGCGGGGCACTCGTGCAATTTGATATTGCTGCCCAGCCGCTTTCCCGCGCGCTGCTGAAATTTTCTGATCAGTCAAAAGTGATTGTTGTGGTGGACCCTGCCACGGTGAAGGGCCTCAGCGCCCCTGCAGTGAACGGCACCCTGCAGCCGGAAGCCGCGCTGGACATGATGCTTGAAGGCACGGGCCTGAGCTATGAAAAAGGCCCAAATGGCGGTATTACCATTGTGCATGGTATGGGGGTTGGCGCTGTTGAGGCATCAGCGGATGAAAAAGCAAGTGAAGGTCAGTCCTTCACCCTTGAGGAGATCATTGTAACAGCACAAAAAAGGGCGCAAAGCGCGCAGGATGTGCCGATTTCCATCAGTGCCTTTTCAAGCACAGCCATAGAACAGCGCGGCATCAATAATGTTTCGGATCTGCAGGATTTTGTGCCGGGGCTACACTTCGGCAAAACCGATTCAGGTCAGGCGCTGGTTTCCATGCGGGGTATTGCCACCAACCCTTTTGGTATAGGGTTTGACCCTGGTGTGGCAATCCATATTGATGGCCATTATCTGCAGTCCACAGCCTATATGACCCGTGACCTTTATGATATCTCGCGGATTGAGGTTTTGCGCGGCCCGCAAGGCACTCTATATGGTAAAAACGTGGTGGGTGGCACGATTAATGTGATCACCAATAAGCCTTCTGATGAAGCAGAAGGGCGGCTTGATGTGGAAATAGGCAGTTATAATCAGCGTAAGATCAAGGGTGTTTTGAACATGCCCATTTCTGATGTGCTGAAAGGTCGTGTTTCTATGGTATCAGAGGACAGGGATGGCTTCACCAAAAACCTGACAAGTGACCAGGATCTGGATGCCTCTGATTATACTTCTTTTCGCGGGGCGCTTTTATATACACCCACAGACAATCTTGAAATTCTGTTAAGCGGCTATGATTACCGTAATTCGGGTACGCCTGAAGCCTTTCATTTGATTTATGGTTATCCTGCGGCTGCCACGCTAGGCAATTTTCTGGGGGAGAGAATTCCAAACCCGTGGCTGCAGGATGGTGTGGGCACCAACCCCACAGCGACAGACAGGCGTAAGGTGAAAACGTCAATGGTTCATGAACGGGATGATCAGGCTCAAGGTATCTCGCTTGATATTGACTGGGCCCTGGGGGATTATTCGCTGAAGTCTCTTTCCAGCTATAATGATTCAAGCACTTTTGTGCAAAAGGACGCAAGTAATTCGGATATCGTTTTGTTGGCGGTGCCTTTTAAAAGTCGGTACGAGACTTTCAGCCAAGAACTGCAGTTGGGTTATGATGCGGGTGAAACCTACAAGTGGATCGCAGGCCTCTATTATTATACGGAAGAAACACAGTTCGATTTTGGAGTAGGGTCATCTTACGACCTTTTTGATGTAGGTTTGCCCTCACGGCTGGACTTGTATGAAAAAGTAAAAACAGTTTCTCTCGGAGCTTTTGCTCAGCTTGATCATCGGGTTACGGATAATCTGGAACTGACATATGGTATTCGTTATTCCCGTGATGAAAAAGATTATTTCTCGGGTTTGGGTGCTGGTGTCTGGGATGGCGATACGAATTGGGCTTTTCTGGATTTTGAAAATACGGCAGTACCGCAAAGTGATGCATGGTCTAAAGTTACAGGAAGGTTGGCTGCCAACTATACAATCAATGATGATGTGATGATTTTTGCCTCCCTTGCCACAGGGTATAAGTCTGGCGGGTTCACAGCTGCGGGGCCGTTTAAGCCTGAAACTGTGATTGCCTATGAGGCGGGTATGAAAAGTCAGTTTGCGGACAGAAGAGTGCAGGTAAACCTGACAGCCTTCTATAATGATTATCAGGACAAGCAGGAAAGTCAGGTTAAAGATAATCGGACTTTTGTGACCAACGCAGCAACGGCTGAAATTTATGGCCTGGAGGCGGAAGTGCTGGCCCGCCCGACCCCCGCGCTAGAGCTAACAGCCATGGTGGCCTATATGCACGCTCGTTTCGGCGAATTTGCCGATGTGCAGGATGTTACCCGCAATGTGGTGGAAGACCTGAGTGGTAATGTGATCCCTCGTGCGCCAGAATGGAAAGTGAACCTGGCAGCGGCCTACACATGGGAACTGGGGGATTATGGCAACCTCATCGCCTGGGCCAGCTTCAGCTGGTCAGATGATCTGTATTTTCGTGCCTTCAACATACCGCAGGACAGGCAGCCAGCCTTTCATACAACGGATGCCCGCTTGACATGGGAGAGCGTTGAGGGGGATTGGACTGTTTCAGCTTTTGTCAACAATATTGAGGATAATGATATTCTTGAGGGCTTCAGTGAATTCAGTGAATCCTATGGGTCACTTCTGAATGCGCATCTGCAGCCACCCAGAACCTACGGCCTTAGTGTTGGCTACAGGTTCTAGGCAGTAGCATAACGAAACGCTCTCAAGGCTCGGCGTGTGTCGGGCCTTGTTGGCCTTTGGGGCTGAATTAGGGCTGATTGATCAAAAATGACCTATGGGATTGATCGCTTCGGCCCTTATCTCCCCTGAGTTTGTCTTTATAGTGTGTAAAGGTAATGTGTCTGGAACGGGAGGATAGCTAGATGGTAATGAGTGAACAAAAAAGACCCCTTCAAATGGTGAGTGCTGCCATGGGGCTTATGATGGCAGGAACAGCAGTCATGGCAGATGATAGTTTTGGCCTGCCGGTGGCTGAGCCTGAAACAGTGGGCATTTCAAGCGAGCGGCTTGCGCGCATTCGGCCCGCCATGCAGCCCTTCATTGATGAAGGCAAAGTGCCAGGTGTGCTCACGGTGATTGCCCGCCACGGCAAGGTGGTGCATGTAGAAGCACAGGGTTATGCGGATATTGAGGCGAAGAAACCGCTATCAACGGATGGCATCTACCGCCTCTATTCCATGACCAAGCCCATTACCGGTGTGGCAGTTATGATGATGTATGAACAGGGCAAGTTCGGCCTTGATGACGAGATCGCTGATTATCTGCCTGAGTTCAGGCATATGAAAGTATGTACGGATAAAGGCCTGGTGGATGCGAAGCGCCCCATTACCATCCGTATGCTGCTCACCCACACGGCAGGCATGACATACAAGGGGCTTATCCCAAATCTGCCTTGTGAAGTGGAAGAAAGTGAATCCCTCATCCGGCTGACAACTTCATCGCTGGAGCAGGGTGTGAAAGACCTGGCGGCCAGCCCGCTTGTGGCTCAGCCTGGCGAAAAATGGACCTACGGCGAAGCCATGCGGGTGCTGGCGCGTCTCGTTGAAGTGGTTTCAGGGCAAAAATACAGCGAGTTCCTGCAACAGAACATTTTTGACCCGCTGAAGATGGTGGATACGGGCTATACCGTGCCCAAAGCCAAGGGTGACAGGCTGGTTACAATCTATGATCAGTCAGCCGGGGGCCTGAAAAAAGGCGCGGCTGATAATTATGGCGGTGATTACACGGAAACAGCCCGTTTTGAAGGTGGCGGGGCCGGCCTTGCTGGCACAGCGGCAGATTATGTGCGCTTTGCCCAGATGCTGTTAAACGGTGGGGAGCTGGACGGTGTGCGCCTCCTCAGTCCCACTTCAGTGAAGCTGATGATGAGCAACCACTTACCGCCTTCTATCAAACTAGGTGGACTTCCTACCATTGTAACCCCGGGTGTGGGTTTCGGCCTCACAGGTATGATCATCACTGATGCCGTGGCAGCCGGTTTCCCTGGCGCTAATGGTATGTTTACCTGGGGTGGCTGGGCCAACACTGATTTCTGGATTGACCCGAAAGAAGATTTGATCAGCCTTGTGTTTACGCAGGTTATCCCGACCAAAGAGCAACTCGTCACACGCCCTAAAATGTATCAGATGACCTATCAGGCCATCGTGGGTGAATGATAGGGGGCAATGATGAACATGGTTAAAAGACAGGTAACAGAACGGTCAGGCCTTGGGGCTGTGCTTCTGGCTTCTGTCATGATGTTACAGGCTTGTGGCCCGATTGAGAATAAGGTGGAAACCACAGCATCGGGTTATGGCCTGCCGAAGGCTGCACCGGAAGAGGTGGGCCTCTCCTCCGAGCGGCTGGCACGCATTCAGCCCGCCATGCAGGGCTTTATCGACGAACATAAAGCCCCGAACATGCTGACGATTGTGGCCCGGCACGGCAAGGTGGCGCATGTGCTGGCGCAGGGTTATGCGGACGAAGACACAAAAACACCGCTGACGCCAGATAGCATTTTTCGCATCTATTCCATGACCAAGCCGATCACAGCGGCAGCGGCGATGACCCTGTATGAAGAGGGCAAATTTGCGCTGGAGGACCCGGTGAGCAAATATCTGCCTGAGTTCGCAGATGTGAAGGTTTATACAGAAAATGGCCTGGTGGATGCCGTGCGCCCCATTACCATGCGGATGCTTTTCACCCACACTGCTGGACTGGCTTATCCGGGGGTTGTGCAGGATAAGGGCTTTTTGAAGCTCTACCCCATCAAAAGTGATGCCGAGCGCCGCTCTGCCCCCATGACACTGGCAGACCATGTGAGAGAAGTGGCAGGCCTGCCACTGATTGCCCAGCCCGGCACAGAGTGGAATTACGGCGAGAATATCACGGTGCTTTCCCGCGTGGTTGAAGTGATTTCCGGCAAAACATTTGGGGCGTTCTTGAAAGAGCGGCTGTTTGATCCGCTCGGTATGAATGACACAGCCTATTATGTACCGACGGACAAAACGAACCGCCTGACCACGCTCTATGTGGCCGATGAGGAAAAGGGTTATGTGAAGACGGATGCTTATGGCGAGCCCTATACCATGGTGCCAACCATGGAAGCAGGCGGTGCTGGCCTTGCCAGCACCGGGGCAGACTATCTGCGCTTTGCCCAGATGCTGTTGAACGGGGGCGAGCTGGACGGTGTGCGCATCCTCAGCCCGACAACAGTGAAAATGATGATGAGCAACCATCTGCCGTCGGAAATGGGGGAAACACCACTGGCCTCTCTAAAGGATGTCATTACAGAAAAGTCGGGCCTTGGTTTTGGTTTTGGCGGCCTTGTAGTGACAGACCCGGTGGCCATGGGCAGTGCGGGCTCTGTGGGCGAATATAGCTGGGGTGGCTGGGCCAACACCCTGTTCTGGGTGGACCCAAAGCAGGATATGGTGGCCCTTTCTTTCACTCAGGTGATTGGCGGCAGCCAGTACAGGAATGGCGATACATTCCGTCAGATGGTCTATCAGGCCATTGTAGGAGAGTGATTAACTAAACCGGCAC
>JBNKGK010000123.1:0-9064 GCA_050289785.1 Kordiimonas sp. | reverse complement strand
GGCCAGTGCATTTTGAACATTGTGATTACCGGGCATCGGCAAAGAGAGGTTTTCAATACGCCGTTCCGGCTCACCTAATCTTGCCCGAACCACCACATCAAAACTGACTGTGCCTTTTTCGGAAATCAGATTAACCGCCCGAACATCTGCCTGTGCAGACAGGCCATATGTTACGAAACGACGGTCCCGTATATGAGAAATCAGCCCCTGCACCTCAGGGTGATCAATACACAGAATTGCAGCGCCATAGAAAGGAACCCTATCAAGAAAGAGCCTGAAGGCCTCTTTCTCGGCTTCAAACGTACCATAAAAATCCAGATGCTCAGCATCCATGTTGGTGACAACAGCGATGGTGGCAGGCAGTTTCACAAATGTGCCGTCGGACTCATCAGCCTCCACAACCATCCACTCACCCTCACCCAAACGAGCATTGGTGCCATAGCTGTTGATAATGCCACCGTTAATAACGGTTGGATCAATCCCGGCTGTCTCAAGCACGGTTGCCACCATGGAGGTCGTCGTAGTTTTGCCGTGTGTGCCCGCCACAGAAACACACCATTTCAGGCGCATCAGCTCTGCCAGCATTTCTGCACGGCGCACCACCGGAATGAGCCGCTTGCGTGCCTCAATTACTTCTGGGTTATCCGCCTTGATGGCAGAGGAAACCACCAGCACCCGGGAGTCACGAAGGTTTTCTGCCTTTTGCCCGACCATAACGGGAATGCCCAAATTTTTGAGGCGCACCACGTTCGCATTTTCACTGAGATCAGAGCCCTGAACACTATACCCAAGGTTATGCATCACCTCGGCAATACCAGACATCCCAATACCACCAATTCCTACAAAATGAACTGTCCCTATATCGAAGGGGATGCCGCGCATTTCTCGCTACCTTTCCTGTTTTTTATTTGCATTACCTGAGCTGCCAGATCATGGGCAGCGTCCATCATGGCCAACTTCCGAATATTTTCTGATGCATCTCTGAGAATACCAACATCATCAAAGAGAGCTATTAGCTTCTCAGCCAGATTTTCTGGCGTAAACTCATTTTCTGTCATCACCCAACCACCTGCTGCGTCAGAAACGAGCGTGGCATTCGCGGCCTGATGATCATCAACAGCTATAGCAAGAGGCACCAGGATAGCCGGGCGGCCCGTTGCCGTCAGCTCAGCCAAAGTAGACGCCCCGGACCGGCAAATCACCAACTGGGTCCGCAGTAAAACAGAGCCAACATCTTCAAAGTAAGATTTTACAGTTGCCTTGATTCCTGCTGCTTTATACACCTCAATCGTGTTATCCACATTTTCGGGCCGGGCCTGATGTATGACTTCCAGTCGGCCGCGATATTCATCAGAAAGCTGTGCAAGCGCCGCTGGCACCACGTCGGACAGAATACGTGCCCCCTGACTGCCGCCAAGAACAAACAAACGAATATTCCCTAATCCAAGGGGTACCGCATAAGCGATATTGGCCATCTCTGCTATGGACTGCCTGAGCGGATTGCCTGTCACAATGGTTTTCACACCTTTCGGCACCAGGCTCGTTTTTTCCACGCTAAGGGCAACAAGGGACGCACCTTTTGCCATTTTACGGTTCACCCGCCCCAAAACAGCATTTTGCTCATGAAGCACGTAAGGAATATTCAGGCTTCTTGCTGCCAATACAGCAGGAAGTGAGGGATATCCGCCAAAACCAACTACCACATCAGGCCTGACTTTTTTGAAAGCCGCTTTAACGGCCCCCGCACTTTTAAGAATACTCCAGATCGCAGAAACCTTGCCAAGCATCCCGCCCCGAGTGTGGCTTGAAGCGGGTAAAACCAGCTTTTTCATACCCACACAGGCGTTCACTATGTCGTCACCACGCTTATCCGTTACCAGAGTTACTTTTGCACCCTGTGCCTGCAGTTCTTTGGTAACAGCCTCCGCAGGCATCATATGCCCACCGGTGCCACCAGCCGCAACAACGATATATGGCTGAGGGCTTGTCATTCCGCCGCTCTCCACCCAATGGGATCCAAACCAGACTGAATGAATCGGTTACGCCGGGTGAGAGCCAGCACCATGCCCATGCCAATAGCCAAAGCCAACATGGAGGAACCACCGTAAGAGATGAACGGCAGTGTCATTCCTTTGGATGGCAAAATGGCAAGGTTAACCCCCACATTAATAAGGGTTTGCAGGCCAAACTGCATAATAAGCCCTGCTGCCGCCAACATCCGGAAAGGGTTATGCTCATCGAGAAGATGAACAAGCCCCCGCACAACAACAGCCGCGAAAAGCAAAAGCAACATCACGCAAGCGACCGCACCAAACTCTTCCCCTACAACAGCAAAAATATAATCTGTGTGCGCATCTGGCAGGTGTAGTTTTACCACGCCCTCGCCCGGGCCTTTACCAAGCAAACCGCCAGATTCAAAGGCCTGCATTGCTTTATCAGCCTGATAGGTATCCCCGCTAGCCGGGTTGATGAAGCGATCAATTCGGCTGGCAACGTGCGGCAACAGGGCATATCCCATGACCAGCCCCATAACCCCGATGAAACCGGCCAGCAAAAGCCATGTGAGCGGCAAACCAGCCAACGCCATTTGCGCAAACCACACAGCACTAACGAGAACGGTCTGGCCGAAATCAGGCTGCAAGATCAACAGCCCAACCACAACACCATATAAACCAAAAGCAACGCGCTTGGCCGGTATATTCTCCTCTGCATATCCCGCAGAGAGAATCCAGGCTGTTGTCACGATGAAAAAGGGCTTCAAAAATTCGCTCGGCTGCAGAGTGAAGCTACCGACCTGCAACCAGCGTGTAGCTCCCTTAATTTCAGGGCCAATGAAAAGTGTGAGGAAAGTCAGGCCAATAGCAACCAATGTGCCAAGCACCGCCATCCGGCGCACGAGAGCCGTGGAAAAAGTGGATATGGCAAACACAGTGACTAGCCCCAACCCCAGAAAGAAGGATTGCCGTTTAACAAAATGCAGAGCATCCAGCCCCAGCCGCTCCGCCACAGCGGGGCTGGCTGTCAGCGTAAGCCATATGCCAACCATAATCAGCGCCAGTACAAGGGCCAGCATCCATCGGTCGACAGTCCACCACCAGCGGGATAAAACAGAATTATCGGTACGGGAGAAGGCAATCATTGTGCACTTCCTTCCCTGGTCATGACCAGATGTTTGAAGGCGTTACCCCGATCTTCAAAGTCGATAAACTGGTCATAGGCCGTACAGGCGGGCGATAACAGAATAGTGTCACCGACTCCAGCATCCTCAGACGCCAGATCAATCGCATGGGCGAGGTCGTGGCAATCCACATAAGGCACAATGCCGTTAATATCTTCAGCAAGGGCGTCAGCCGCTTCCCCCAGTAGATAGGCTTTCTTCACATTACCCAGGAAAGGCCTTAATCCGGCGAAGCTTTTGTCCTTCGGGCGCCCCCCTGCAATCCAGTAAATAGAGGAGAAAGCCCCTAGGGCCCGCATGGCGGCATCCACGTTGGTTGCTTTGGAATCATTCACATAACGCACACCACCTATCTCGGTGAGAACCTCCTGCCGGTGCGCAAGGCCGGCAAAACTGTGGAAAGAGTTCACAATAGCCTCAGCATCCAGACCAAGCCTGCGACCTGCGGCATAAGCCGCAGCTGCATTCTGCCAGTTATGGGCCCCTTTTAACGTGGCAATAGCTGCCAAGCTCCCAACCTCTGTCGCGGTGCCCTCCAGCGCATCAACCAGAATGCCATCCCGCACATAAACACCATATTCCAAATGATGCTGCACAGAGACCGGGATCACATCCCCTTCAAGCTCGCTGGCAATGGCCACATCATAAGGGTCATCAACACCAATAATGGCAATGCCGCCGGGGCTTTGCATATCAAAAAGGCGTTTCTTGGCCGCGATATAGCCTTGTATGTCACCATGCCTATCCAGATGGTCTGGCGTGATATTCAACAACACGGCAATGTCAGCTTTAAACTTCTGTGTCAGCTCCAGCTGAAAAGATGACATTTCAAACACATAGACACCAGCCGCCTCAAGCGATGAAAGGGCCAGAACACCTGTGCCAATGTTACCGCCAATAGCTGTCGGCAAACCACATGTTTCCACCATATGCTTGATCAGCGTGGTTGTTGTGGATTTTCCGTTTGTGCCTGTGATCGCGACCGTTTTATGCTCTTGCATCTCTGAACGAGCCGCTTCAAAGACATCAAAATCGCTAATTAACGGTGTCGCCGACGCTTTTGCTTTTTCAACAAGCGGATGAGGAACAGGATGGGTGAGTGGCACACCAGGCGCCAGCATCAAGGCATCAAGCTCTGCAAAATCAAGCTCGTACAGGTTAGCTGCACGGTTCGCTACTTTGGCCCTGCGCTCTACATTATCATCCCAAGCATAAACAGTGGCACCACTGGCTACAAGCGCCTCAACAGCAGCAAGGCCGGTGCGGGCAAGCCCAAAAACACCGACCTTTTTTCCCTGATATGCTGAGGCAATAATCATATAGCTATCTCAGTTTCAAAGTCGCGAGCCCGACAAGGGCAAGGATGACAGCAATAATCCAGAAGCGGATAACGATGGTAGGCTCCGCCCAGCCTTTCTGCTCATAATGATGATGCAAGGGTGCCATCCGGAAAACACGTTTTCCTGTCAGCTTGAACGAGATCACCTGCACAATCACAGAAATGGTTTCCAGCCAGAACAAGCCACCAATAATCCCCAGAACAATCTCATGTTTGGTGACAATTGCCATGGAACCCAGCGCACCACCAAGGGCAAGGGAGCCTGTATCCCCCATAAACACCATGGCCGGTGGTGCATTAAACCACAGGAAGCCAAGCCCTGCCCCAATAATAGCCCCGGCCAGAACCGCCAGTTCACCAGCACCCGCCACATAAGGCACACCCAGATAGCCGGTGTATACCGTGCTACCCACCATATAGGCAATAAAGCCAAAGGCCGCTGCTGCTATGATAACCGGCACAATGGCAAGACCGTCCAGACCATCAGTAAGGTTTACGGCATTGCCGCCCCAAACCATCACCAGCATGGCAAAAGGCACATAGAAAATGCCCATATCAATGAGAAAGTTTTTCAGGAAAGGCAGGGCCAGTGTCGGGCCTTGAATGGAAGCAATCCACCAGGCAACAAAGCCTGTAATCGCAAATTCCAGAAGCAGGCGCAGCTTGCCCGGAAAGCCATCAGATGTACGCTTGGTGACTTTCAGATAGTCATCAACAAAGCCAATAGCACCAAACCCAAGGGTCACGATCAATACAGCCCACACAAACGGATTGGCAAGATCAGCCCACAACAATGTGGAAACACCAAACGCAAGCAAAATCATAAAGCCGCCCATCGTAGGCGTGCCCGCCTTGGCGACAATATGGCTCTGTGGCCCATCTTCACGGATAGGCTGCCCCTTTTTCTGCTTCGCTTTCAGCCAGCGAATGATGCCTGGGCCAAAAATAAAGCAGATAATCAACGCTGTGATCATGGCACCACCAGTACGTACCGTCAGGTAACGCAGCAGGTTGAAGACACCCCCCATATCCGCATATTGAGCCAGAAGATTATAAAGCATCCGGCTTACTCCTTATCCGCGGGCATGGGGCTTTCCCCCAGACCAAGCACTGTGCGCACCGTTTCCACATCTGAAAACGGAATAGTTTCCAAACCAACCACCTGCCCTTCTTCATGGCCCTTCCCTGCAACCACAAGGATATCACCCTTACCCAAAGCAGATATGGCCGTTTCAATAGCAGTCCCGCGATCCGCTATTTCCATAGCCTGCGGACATGCCGCCAGAATAGCAGACCTTATGTTGGCAGGGTTTTCAGTACGGGGGTTATCATCTGTCACATAGATGCAATCGGCAAGGTCAGCCGCAATTGCCCCCATCTCGGGCCTTTTGGCCACATCCCTGTCACCACCGCAGCCAAAAACCACATGAACCCTGTTTGGATTATGAGCTTTAATCGCCCTCAACACCGTTTGCAGGCCATCCGGCGTATGGGCGTAATCCACAAAAACACTGGCTCCCTGATCCGTCAGGCCTACCAGTTCCATCCGCCCGGGAACACCCTTCAATGTTTCCAGAGACCGGATCACCTCACCCGCATCACCGCCCGTGGCAATAACCAGCCCCGCCGCCATAAGCGCATTTTTTGCCTGAAAATCACCAATGAGCGGTAAGGTCACGCTATATTTAGTACCCTGATAGATGAACACCAGCCTCTGACCCGTCGGCATTGGTTCCTGAGCGATAATGCGAATAACCGCTTCCGGGCCGGAGCCGATCCCCATGCAGAAAAGTCCCCGGGCCCAGACAATATCCTCCAGCACGGCCCCCCAGGGGTCATCAAGGTTGATCACCGCCGTAGCGCCGGGGGTCAGCAATTCACCAAAAAGCCGGGCCTTGGCATAAAAATAGGCTGGCTCTGTTTTATGATAGTCCAGATGATCATGTGTCAGGTTGGTAAAGGCAGCAGCCTGAAGCCGCACACCATCCAGCCGGTGTTGATCAAGGCCGTGGCTGGATGCCTCCATAACCATATGCGTGATACCTGCCTTCACAAGGTCACAAAGTATTTTGTGCAGAATAGCTGGTTCTGGGGTTGTTACCCCGCTAATACCGGGCAAACCCTCCCCTTCACCAACAACACCCAATGTTCCGACACTCGCAGCTTTCTTGCCGAGACAGGCCCATATCTGACGGGTAAAATCCGCCACCGAAGTTTTACCGTTTGTGCCGGTAACAGCCACCTGAACTTCGGGCTGCCGCCCAAAAAAGCGCGCCGCCAGACGGGCATAAAGCCGCCTTGGGTTATCATCCTCAATCACAGGCACGGATACACGCAGATCCGCCCCCCTGGAAGTCAGCACCGCCGCCGCCCCCGCTTCAATGGCAGAAGAAATATAGTCGCGACCATCCCCCTGAGAGCCGTGCAGGGCAACAAATAAATCACCAGGGTGCACCTGGCGGCTATCCGCCGTCAGTCCCGAGATCAGCACATCAACTGTCGCATCCATATCTCTCAAAAGCTGCCTAAGCATCATAGCCATCCTGACCCCATCCTATACGAACGCTGGGGGTTAATCATCCTCAATCATCAGGGCTACCCTCTGGTAAAGCCCTTCATTTTCTTTCTGCGGTGCCACACCCAATAGTGGGGCTGTGCGCAGAACTACATTTTTCACAACAGGGGCTGCAACCCAACCACCGGAAGCATAACCAAAGGTTTCTTTTGTGCCTTTCGGCTCATCCAGCAGGGCAAACACCACAAATTGCGGATCATCCATGGGATAAACACCAACGAAAGAAGAAATAAGCGAACGACGCGCATAGCCGCCATCCTTGGCTTTTTCTGCTGTCCCTGTTTTACCACCAAGCCTATACCCAATCGCATCAGCACGACCACCTGTTCCTTTTTTAACTGCCAAGCGCAGAAGCTGACGCATCTTGCGGCTAGTCGTAGGAGACATAACCTGCCTACCCTGCCGCATCTCGGAGCTACCCTTCACCAGCGTTGCCGGATACAAAAGACCACCGTTCACTGTTGCAGCAATACCTGATGCCAGTTGAATAGGGCTCACAGCAATGCCATGTCCATATGAAATGGTCATTGTGGAGATTTTGTGCCAGGAAGCAGGATAAAGTGGGGCACCAACCTCAGTCACCTCAATGCTGGCAGGTTGCAGCATTCCCAAGCTGGCCAGAAACTGTTGCTGACGCTCGGTACCCACATCCAGTGCCATCTGAGCCGTACCAATGTTAGAAGAATAGGCAAAAATCTCTGGCACAGACAGGTAACGTTTCTTGGGATGATCATCCCTGATCAGGAAACGCCCGACCCGCAGCGGCTTAGTCGCATCATAACCATCTGTAAAATCAACAACTTTATCTTCAATCGCTGAGGCGAAGGTGAAAGTTTTAAAGGTGGAGCCTAGCTCATAAACACCCTGTGTGACCCGGTTAAAACGGCTATCATCACTCACGCCAGTGATGTTGTTCGGGTCAAAATCAGGCAGGGAAACCATTGCCAACACCTCGCCAGTGTTAACATCCATCACCATGCCAGCCGCCCCTTTGGCACGGTGGGCGCTCATGGCCTGCTCCAGCTCATCGGCCAGCGCATATTGCACCCGAATATCCAGCGAAAGCTTGATAGGCTCACCCGTACGGGCATCGTTATTCAGGCGGTCATTGAAAAAATGCTCAATGCCACCAAGACCATTCCCATCCACGTCCACATACCCAAGGGCATGAGCTGCAAGACGACCATGAGGATAAATCCGCTCTTCTTCCCGCTCAAATCCAAAGGCCGCCACACCGAGAGCATTCACCTGCCACTTCTGCGCTGGTGTCAGCTTCCGTTTCAGCCAGACAAATTTACGACCCGATGACAGCTTCTCTTCAATATCCGCCAATGAAAGCTCTGGCAGAACAGAAACAAGCTGCGCCGCAACCAGCTTTGGATTTTTGATTTTACTTGGGTTCGCAAAAAGAGAAGATGTTTCAAGATTGGTTGCCAGCACTTCGCCGTTGCGATCCACAATATCTGCACGGGCCATCTGCACCGGCGGGATAACGATTGTTTTACCGCTTTCCTGACGCGCCATAGGCTTGCTCAGGCCAAGCTCCGCAGTTCTTACAACCATGACAGTGAACGCCAGGAGAAACAGCACAACAAAGACAGCCAACCGGCTTTTCGCCGTATTGCCCGCTGCATTATAATCAGCTTCAAGAGACATGCCTTGGTATGTTGTCGATACACTCACAAGCTATGTCCTCCTGATTTCGATTTTGTTACCTGCCCATTTTTGCGTTCTGTTTGAGTACCAGCCGGCAAAAGCACGCCAACCTCTCCTTCCACTTCCTCACCCGCAGGCCTGAGCGGGATCAATTCAGGATCGGAGATGATCTGTTTCGACCTTGGCGGCATAAGCGCCAGAAACTTAATGGATTGATCCTGCAGCACACGAGGCGTGGTCAGATAAGCCCACTCGGCCTCCAGCACCCGTATCGCTGCCTGATCCTCATGAATTTGCTGTGCCAGACCCTGCAGCT
>JBNKGK010000122.1:0-9104 GCA_050289785.1 Kordiimonas sp. | reverse complement strand
AGATTAGCAAATTTACGAGGATTAGGAAACCGACGGATAGATTCGACCAGATATTGGTAGCTATCCCCATCCTTGGTGATGAATTCCCCCATTTTCGGGATGATATTGAAGCTGTAGCTATCATAGGCTTTTTGCAAAAGAGGCACCACCTCCGGGCTAAACTCCAGTGCGAAGAAGCGCCCACCGGGCTTCAGCACACGATAAGCCTCACTGAGGGCCTCCTCAATGCGTGTTACATTCCTGATACCAAAAGCAATAGTATAGGCATCCATTGTGCGGCTTTCAAAAGGCAGCTTCTGCGCATCCCCACAGATGAACTCTACCCTGCCTGCATAACCTTTATCTTCGGCCCTGACCTTACCTACCCTGAGCATTTCAGCATTGATATCACAAACTGTGACCGAGCCTGTGTCACACGCATCCAGAAAACGAAATGCAATGTCCCCCGTGCCCCCTGCCACATCCAGCAGCTTCATACCCGGCCGCGGGTTCAGGCTGTTGATGAGTGAATCTTTCCATAGCCTGTGAACACCAGCGCTCATCACATCGTTCATCACATCATAACGATCAGCCACAGAATTGAAGACGTCCTTCACCATGCTGACCTTATCGCTTTCAGCAACGGTCTGGAAACCGAAGTGCGTGGTCTTGCCTTCTTCACTGGGCTGGTTTTCTGTTTTATCGTTTGACATCATACTATTATGCTCGGCCTATTATGTTCTGGGCTGAATATTTCGCTGGACCATAGCCCAGCATCCAGGCAGAAGCCAGCCTGTTTGCATATATATAAGGACCGATATGCCTGAATTGCCAGAAGTAGAAACCGTGATGCGCGGCCTTGCTCCGGTGCTGGAGGGGGCAACCATTAATAATGCCGAAGCGCGCCGCCCCAATTTACGTTTTCCAATTCCAACAGATTTTGCCGAACGCCTGACTGGCAACAGAGTGGAGCGACTCACCAGACGGTCAAAATATATATTAATAGAGTGTGCTGACGGCCTTGTGGTCATCATGCATCTGGGCATGTCCGGCAGGATTAGCATTTATGCCGCAGGCACAGAACCCAACACTCAGGGCAAGCATGACCATATAATAATAACGACAACAGAGGGTGACACGATTGTTTATACCGATCCCCGCCGCTTTGGTCTGTGGGTATTTTCAGACAGGGAAACCATCCAACATCACCCCTTAATCCGCGATATTGGGCCAGAGCCTCTGGGAAATCAGTTCAGCACGGAAACATTAGCTAAGGGTTTCAAGAACAGAAAAACCAGCATTAAAACAGCTTTGTTGGACCAGAAGCTGGTGGCTGGCCTTGGCAATATCTATGTTTGTGAAGTGTTGTGGCGGGCGGGCATCCACCCGGAACGAACGGCCGCCTCAATGAACCCCGCTGAAATAGATCTATTGCCTCGGCTCATCAGGGACGTTTTAACAGAAGCCATAGAGGCTGGCGGCTCTACCTTGAAGGATTATGCGCAGGTAGATGGCGAACTTGGCTATTTTCAGCATCGTTTCCAGGCCTATGGCCGGGAAGGAGAAAGCTGTTACAAACAGGGCTGCAATGGTATGGTGAGCCGAATCGTGCAAGGCGGGCGCTCAACTTTCTTTTGTGACAGCTGCCAAAAATAGATTGAACCAGAGAAACTTATGCTGCGACTAACATCAATTTTACTGGCCTTCATCAGCATCCATGTTGCGGCTGAAGAGGATGTCTTTCTGGAAGGCTTCCCTGATGTTCCTGTGCTGCCTGTTGTAAAAAGTGTTGAAGACAGCCCGGTTATTTTTGACACCCCCTCCGGCACAGTTGCAGAAGCGACCCTGATCTTAAGGCAACCCTCCGCAGTGGCCCTCAAACTTTATGCAAAGGCACTCACGCCGCTTGGCTGGCTCTGCAAAGAATCCGGGAAAAACCTCTTGTGCAAACGGGATGAAAATAGGCTAACACTAGGACCAGAGAACCAAAACAGCGACTCAAGAAAGCTTATTTTGAGCCTCGCCCCTCAAAAATAACAATATATTGCCCTAGCCACGGCAAAATAGACAAAGGGCTTTTCAAATGCTCCAACTCCAAGTAGGACTCTGCCACCAATAGGTCGGACCGAGAAAAAGGCGAATTTATGACATTCGAAACAATTCTGCTCGACAAACAAGAGAATATAGGGCTGTTGACACTCAATCGTCCCGAAGCCCTGAATGCCCTAAATCAGAAACTTGTCTCTGAGCTGGGCGAAGCTCTTTTGGCTCTAGAAGCCGATGAAGACATTAGTGTTATTGTCGTTACAGGTTCTGAAAAAGCTTTCGCAGCAGGCGCAGACATCAAGGAAATGTCAGGCCTTTCCTGTGCCGAAGCGCTGAAAAAGGATCTGTTTGCTGAAGTAAACCGCATTTTTGCCCAGATTCGCAAACCTGTGATAGCCGCAGTTGCTGGCTATGCTCTGGGAGGCGGATGTGAGCTGGCCATGGCTTGTGACTTTGTTGTTGCCGCCCAAAATGCCAAATTTGGGCAGCCAGAAATCAAGCTGGGCATTATTCCTGGTATTGGTGGCACTCAGCGTCTGCCAAGGCTTATCGGGAAATCCAAGGCCATGGACATGATTCTGACAGGGCGTATGATGGATGCAGAAGAAGCCGAACGCTCTGGCATTGTAAGCCGTATCTTCCCAACAGAAGACCTGCTCGACAAAGTTCTGGAAATTGCCGCAGCCATTGCGAATCTATCCAGACCTTCAGTTGCCCTGGCAAAAGAAGCGACAAACCGTGCCTTTGAGAGTAGCTTGGAAGAGGGACTGCTGTTTGAGCGCAGAGTTTTCCATTCTCTTTTCTCAACAGTGGATCAGAAAGAAGGCATGAATGCCTTTTCTGAAAAGCGCCAGCCTCAGTTCAAAAACTGTTAAGGCCGACGCAAAAAACATAAAGGCTGGCAGCTAAAGCAAAAACTGGCCTTTCTCTATTGACCTTCTGCAATAAGAGGGTTATAGAGCCGTCCTCGAATTAAACAGTATTGCGGCAATGAGCTGCAGTTCTAATAGGAAAAGGGTATAGCGTAGCCCAGTTGATGGCAGCGCAGCCCGCTGAAGGTAGAAAAGATGGCAAATAGCGCTCAAGCTAAAAAACGTATTCGTCGTAACGAACGTCGCGCAGAGATTAACAAATCACGGGTTAGCCGTATCCGCACCTTTGTGCGTAAAGTTGAAGAAGCAATTGCTTCTGGTGATAAAGCTGCTGCAGGCGATGCGCTGAAAGCTGCCCAACCTGAAATTATGCGCGGAGCTACTAAAGGTGTGCTGCACAAGAAAACAGCATCACGGAAAATTTCCCGCCTGTCTCAGCGCGTTAAGGCTCTCGCCTAATTACAGTTGGTGATTCGCCCAAAAGGCAGATAGAAATTTAGTGGCCGCACATTGAAGTGCGGCCTTTTTTCATTTTGGCACAATCTCATAAGAACAAAATAAGCACACAAAAATGCTGCCATGCAGCATGATTCAACATTTAGTATATAGATGAAATATACCCCATAGAGGTACTAAGATTCTTTGCACAAAAGCATGGAATCAGTTGCTGCACAGTGAGCAGAAATGTATCTTCTGTCTCTACACGGTGGGTTCGCGAAGCGTCTGTCCATCCCTGCTTGGGAACTGATTGCTAAAGGCTGGTCACTTGAAAAAGATGATCAGACCGCGCCATCGTTTTTAAACATACGAGACCAGGTTTGATATGGCCTAGTTGGCACGTAGCCCTTTACTTTTGCCGTTTGGAGGGCTCTGCGCAACATACTTGGGTATTAGGCTATGGCCATGAAGAATAAGGATAATCTTAGCCCTATGGCTAATGAGAAACTGGAGAGCACAATGGGCGCAATGGGGGAAGCTGCATCCAGAATGGACACAGAATTTATGCAAGAGCCATGGGAGAGGGTGTGTGACAAGTTCAAACATGAGTTTGGACAACAGGCATATGTAAATTGGCTGGGACAACTTGATTTCAAAGGTATGGATGGCGCTACTGTAGAGTTGGCTGCCCCAACAAAATTCGTGCGCGACTGGATTCAGAGAAATTATGCTCCCAGGCTTAAAGATTTCTTCCTGGCAGAAAACCCTCGCATCAAGAGCCTAAGCATAAGACTATCAGCAAAGCAGAATGGCACCCCCATCCATACTGCAGATACAAAAGTTCAACGATCCAATATCTCTGAAAAACATGTTGCAGATGATAATAGCGCTGCAGAGATAGCAGCACTGGACGATAAATATACCTTTGATAATTTTGTCGTAGGGAAATCCAATGAGCTTGCCTATGCAGCAGCTAAGCGCATTGCAGAGACAGACAAAGTAGCCTTTAATCCTCTATTTCTTCATGGTGGGGTTGGCCTCGGCAAAACCCATCTGATGCATGCCATTGCATGGGAAGTGAAGCGCCACAACCCTGCAAAAAAGGTTGTTTACGTCTCCGCAGAGAAGTTCATGTTTGAATTTATATCGGCCCTGCGCTTCAAAGACACTCACGCTTTTAAGCAGAAATTCCGCTCTGTTGACCTTTTGATGGTCGATGACGTGCAATTTATTGCTAATAAAGACAGCACTCAGGAAGAATTTTTCCATACCTTTAATGCACTTGTTGACAGTCGCTGCCAGGTTGTCATCACCGCTGATCGCTCCCCAACAGACCTGGAAGGCATTGAGGAACGTATTATCTCTCGCCTCGGCTGGGGATTGGTAGCTGATATTCACCCGACAGACTATGAACTGCGTCTTGGCATTCTACATTCTAAGGCCGAACAAACACCTGGCGTCACTGTGCCTACCGATGTTCTGGAATTTCTGGCTCGCCGTATTACCTCAAACGTGCGCGAGCTTGAGGGGGCCCTGAACCGTGTGATGGCCTATGCTACCCTTGTTGGCCGCCCCATTACCATGGATGTAACTCGCGACGTGCTGCAGGATTTGATCCGAGCAAATGACCGCAAGCTGACAATTGATGAAATTCAGCGCATGGTGGCCGAATATTTCAATCTGCGTCTCTCTGAAATGCTATCTGAACGCCGGGCACGCAACATCGCTCGCCCCAGACAAATTGCCATGTATCTTTCAAAACAGATGACATCGCGCTCCTTGCCCGAAATTGGCCGTCGGTTTGGAGGCCGGGATCATACAACTGTTATGCATGCCGTGCGAAAAGTGGAAGACCTACGCAAGGATGATAGCCAGTTGAACGAAGATATCACCCGCCTGACACGTCTTTTGGAAGGGTAAAGACGGCCGGGCAAGGCTATATACCCCACAGACAGGACTCAGCCTTTATTTTTTCCAGAAAAAAGCGCCTTCTTGGCGCTTTTTCATTTGGTTTAATGGCGAAAATCGCTATTGTTCATCATAGAAAAAATATCCTCTTTGATGCGGGGCACAGAACTATCAAAAACTGTGCCTTCTGACAGCCAAACCCTGGGGAGGGATTCCCGGAATAAGCCGTCGTCACCGAGGGGGGGAGCTATTAGTTAAGTCAGACAGACAAGAAGAAAATATCCATGAAAGTCAATATTGAGCGAAACTCCTTATTAAAAACTCTGGGACATGTGCAATCTGTCGTCGAGCGCAGGAATACGATCCCCATCTTATCCAACGTGATGATTGAAGCAGAAGGTGACACTGTCTCCATGACAGCAACAGATCTGGATATTGCAATTGTGGAACAAACAGGCGCAAACGTGTTGGCACCCGGGTCCACCACTGTGCCAGCTCACACTCTGTTTGATATTGTCAGAAAACTGCCTGACGGAGCCGAGGTGGAACTTTCTCTTGAAGAGAATGACCGCCTTGTTGTGAAAGCAGGCCGTTCCCGCTTTACACTGGCCGGCCTCGACAAAGAAGATTTCCCTGTCATGAACCAGGGCGACATGCCTCATCGCTTCAACCTCCCTGCAGAAGAGCTGAAGCGCCTCATTGATAAGGCTCGTTTTGCCATTTCCACAGAGGAAACACGCTATTATCTCAATGGTATTTACCTGCATGTGGCCAACACTGAAGATGGTCCTCGCCTGCGCGCGGTTGCCACAGATGGCCACAGGCTGGCGCAAGTAGAACAGGATGTACCTGAAGGTGCTGCCGGCATCCCTGGTGTAATTATACCTCGAAAAACAGTTGGTGAAATCCGTAAGCTGATTGACGAGTTTGAAGGCTCTGTATGCATTTCTCTCTCTGACACTAAAATCCACTTTAGTTTTGACGGGGCTGTTATTACATCCAAGCTGATTGATGGGACCTTCCCTGATTACACACGAGTTATCCCCCAGCAGAACGACAAGGTACTGGAGATGGATTGTCGTCTGTTCTCTCAGGCTGTTGACCGGGTTTCTACCATCAGCTCCGATAAAACACGGTCTGTGAAACTGTCTCTTTCAGAAGATACGCTCACACTTTCCGTCAACAGCCCGGATAGCGGCACAGCACGGGAGGAACTCGCAGCCTCATACGGTGCTGACCCACTGGAAATCGGCTTTAACAGCAAATATCTGATGGATATTCTAGCCCAGATTGAAGGGGAAACAGTACAAGTGGTTCTGGCAGACCCATCTGCCCCAACCATCATGAATGATGCCCTGGATGAGGGTGCCCTGTATGTCCTTATGCCAATGCGAGTGTAGATCTGATAGGTAAGCCAAATAACCATGGAGGTGCATTTCAAGCACACTGTAGATCAAGATCAGATCATGGCTGAAGCCCAAACCACAGGCTGCCGAAGCGGTGTTTACGTATCCAGCCTGACACTGACTGATTTCAGGTCATACAAGCGCATGAAAATGACGCCCTCCTGTGATCATCCACTTGTGGTGCTTACAGGCCCTAATGGGGCAGGTAAAACAAATATGCTGGAGGCCCTCAGCTATCTAGCACCAGGTCGGGGCCTCAGGCGTGCTGCTTTAACGGAAGTGACACGCCAACAGGCAGTAGGCCCCTGGGCTGTTGCTGCAACCCTGCAAGTGGCAGATGAAGCCATCACAGTAGGTACAGGTCTGGAAAATAACGGTGCAAGCAGTAATGCCAAAAGGCTTGTCCGGATGGATAAGGTAAACATGGCAAACAGC
Organism: Kordiimonas sp.; assembly: GCA_050289785.1. Taxonomy (GTDB): domain Bacteria; phylum Pseudomonadota; class Alphaproteobacteria; order Sphingomonadales; family Kordiimonadaceae; genus Kordiimonas. The sequence goes on along the minus strand of JBNKGK010000122.1, from coordinate 2,020 downwards.
AATGTTCTGGGAGAACGCTGGGCAGTAACCTGGCTAACACCACAAATGGACAGGCTGTTTATCGAAGGACCTGCCAGCAGACGACGGTTTCTGGACCGTATGGTGTTAGGACTTCATACAGATCATAGCCGTCAGGTTGGTGCCTATGAGCGGGTGATGCGGGAACGGAATCGCCTTCTGTCTGAAAAAGGCCATAGTGCAGACAAAGCCTGGCTAGGGGCGCTAGAGGCCCGCATGGCAGAGCATGCTGTTGCTGTTGCCATTGCAAGGCTGGATTATGCCGGGCAACTGGCCGGGCAGCTTGAAGCCCAGGCTGAAGGACCGTTCCCCAAGGCGCTTTTGGCGCTTGAAGGGTGGCTGGAAGATATATTGGCGGAAGGCATGTCTGCATCAGACGCAGAACAGGCTTACCGTGAAAAACTGGCCCGAAGCCGCACAGTGGATGCAGCAACGGGCCGGACGAGCACAGGGGTTCATAAAGTGGACCTGATCGTAACCCATGAGCCAAAAGCCATGCGGGCAGACCTGTGCTCAACAGGCGAGCAGAAAGCGCTTCTTATTGCGTTGATACTGGCCAATGCGCAGCTTCAGGCTGCGCTGAAGGGCATGGGGCCGCTTCTTCTTCTGGATGAAGTGGCTGCCCACCTGGATACGCTGCGGCGGCAGGCTTTGTTTGCCACCCTGCTGGAACTGGGGGGGCAATGCTGGCTCACAGGTACGGACAAAAGCCTGTTTGCCGGCCTTGAAAGAAATGCCGAGTTTTTTGATGTGAATGGTGGCCTGGTGTCCCCATCCCATGAGTAAGTGAAAGGTCGATAGACATATGGCTGAGGAAACAACCAATATGCAGGAAGAAACAGCCGCACAAGAATATGGCGCCGATTCCATTAAGGTCTTAAAGGGCCTTGATGCCGTTCGTAAACGTCCGGGCATGTATATTGGTGACACGGAAGATGGCTCAGGCCTTCATCACATGATCACCGAAGTGTCAGACAACGCCATTGACGAGGCGCTTGCCGGGCACTGTGATTTGGTGACCATGACCTTAAACCCCGATGGCAGTTGCACCGTGACTGATAACGGCCGTGGTATCCCAGTGGATATTCACGAGGAAGAAGGCGTTTCAGCGGCCCAGGTGATCATGACCCAGCTTCACGCTGGTGGTAAGTTCGACCAGAACAGCTACAAAGTTTCTGGTGGTTTGCACGGCGTGGGGGTTTCTGTAGTAAATGCTCTGTCTGACTGGCTGGAACTGCGCATCTGGCGTGAAGGCAAAGAACATTACATGCGTTTTGAACGTGGTGAAGCCGTCTCCCCGCTTGAAGTTGTGGGCCCTGCTGACGGCAAGAAAGGGACATCTGTCACTTTTCTGCCTTCGCTCGAAACTTTTAAGTTTATTGAGTTTGACTGGGACAAGCTGGTGCACCGGTACCGTGAACTTGCTTTCCTGAACTCTGGTGTGCGTATCCGCCTTATGGATAACCGCCATGCAGAAACCAAAGAGCTTGAACTGTGTTACGAAGGCGGCATTACAGAATTTGTGCGTTATATCGACCGCATGAAAACCGGCATTATTGGTGAGCCAATTACCGTTATTGGTGAGCGCGACGGCATTTCCACAGAGCTAAGCCTACAATGGAACGACAGCTACCATGAAAATGTTTTCTGCTTCACCAACAATATCCCGCAGCGTGATGGTGGCACACACCTTGCTGCTTTCAGGGCTGCACTGACACGCTGTATCAACAATTATGTGAATGATTCTGGCATGGCCAAAAAGTCAAAGGTCAGCCTCTCTGGGGATGATGCCCGTGAAGGCCTGACCGCTGTTCTTTCCGTGAAAGTGCCAGATCCTAAATTCTCCAGCCAAACAAAGGACAAGCTGGTTTCTTCTGAAGTGCGCCCCGCAGTGGAAGGCCTGGTGAATGAAAAGCTGGCTGAATGGTTTGGGGAACACCCAAGCGAAACCCGCACTGTTATTCAGAAAATCATTGATGCCGCCACAGCGAGATCGGAAGAG
>JBNKGK010000121.1:0-9165 GCA_050289785.1 Kordiimonas sp. | reverse complement strand
TCCCCTCTGGAGCTAAAAAATATAGATAGGGGTGCAAACCATATCTATTCTACTACAACTAATTTTTATTTTTATTTTTTTGGTATAAAAGATGGATTAGGATAAAAGATACTAATCTAGCGCAGCTGACCTCGGCAATGGTGCCAGAAAGCTAATTGAACTGGGCCTGGCGGCAACCGGCGGCGGTACAGAAGATGATCTGGACCGATATTTGCCCGTGTTTCTGGATTTTTATGGGAAAAATATCGCTAATCACAGCCAACTTTTCCCTAGCGCGAAAGACGTTCTTAAACAGTTAAACGAGACAGGCTTTTCTGTTGCCCTATGTACCAACAAGCCCATTGGGCTCACCCGCCCCCTATTGGAGGAACTGGGCATCACCAGCCTGTTTGCAGCCATTACCGGCGGAGACAGCTTTGAATTCCGCAAACCTGACCCCCGTCATATTCTGGCGACTGCAGATATACTGCCGGGTAATGGCCCGATCTTAATGGTGGGAGACAGCCTCTCTGACATCAACGGAGCGAGTGCAGCCAATGTCAGCTCTATTGCCGTTGATTTCGGCTATTCAATCGTACCACCGGCAGAATTAGGAGCAGACAAATTGATCAGCCACCTTAGCGAGATACCTGAACTGGTTTCTCTTTCGAACGAAAAGTTTTCGTAAACAGGTGTCGTACTAACATCATGAATGGCATTCTCAGAAAATGGCTTCGAGCATATAAGAAAAAGGTGGCTAACTGAGTTACCCTTCCGTTAACCGCCAAGCTTATGACTAACCGAACCGGCCAATCAAAATAGGCTATAGGCATAGTGGATAAGATTGCTTTGGCCCCAATATCATCAAAAAAACGCCAAATAGCCCATAATGCGTAACGCACAGGCTTTTCCGCCCTCATCTCAGCAGCTCGCACGGCCAATTGCTGCTTTGCCACACTGTCCAAATCGTGAAAGAGATAATAAAGCTCAATCAGACTTCGGGCTGGTGTTTCAAAGGCCCCATCTGAGAAAATATGAATAGCTGAGTGAATGAACCGGTCTATGGGCTGAAAAACGCGCAACCGGCTCTTTTCCATGGGCTGACTGGCGGCAAGCATAGCCTTGTGATCAGGTTGAAGTCGTGCCGTACGTGGCAAAAGCCGATGATGTACGTCAATGAGTGTGCGACGTTTTCTATGTCTGAGCGGTGGCAATTCATGCATCCAGTCCCGGTAATAGTGCTGGTCATAGCTATTATCTGTGCTGGATTCCGGTATCCAGTCCGCCGCTTTCAGCGCTTTTTCAACTGCGGGAATGTCCTCTTCTGCAACCAGAATATCAATATCACTTACCCTTCGGCCCTCCGCAGCGGTAAGCGCCTTAGCCACATAAGCGCCGCCTTTAAGAAGAACGGGTTTAATATCTGTCCCGTCCAAAGCGCGGCAAAGCCTATTCATTTCATAAGTCAGCATTTTTTTATCATGCTGTGTCCAAAGGCGCGCGTTGAGCAGAATATCATGAAGCTTTCCTTTGCTTTTCTCTTCCCATACCGCAGCGATCTGGCCAAGAATATGCCCTCTGCGTCCCCAGTTTATAAACCTGGAAAGAGTTTCAGGCTTTTCAGGCAAAGCCTGCAGGCCCACAGCGGCTTTGAGAAAGGTCTTGCTCATATACCGTGCTCCGCCCGCAGGTCAGCAACAAGCTTCAGGCTGTCTTCAGTGCTGCCATAGGTGAGCTCGTAAGCTTCAATTGTTTCAGAGAAGTCCATCAATCGGTTAAAAGCGGCCTCGCCAATAATATGGTAGTTGGGAGAACCCGCAATAAAGCGGGAAAGGGCATCACCTTTTTCTACTTTATTAACAGAAGGTTGCTCACCTTTTTTAAATCTTGGAAATAAGAGAATTTTAGCCTCAACAGATTGATGCATAGCCGCAATATCGCTTTGCCTTGCCCTACGGTAACCGACCTCTCCTTTGGGTGTGCCTGTGAGAACCGCACTCATAGCCTCAGCTCCGGCAAATTCCCTAACCACACTGACGGATTCGTTTTTAAGCGATACTGGTCTCGGGTACGGCATTAACCGCGCATCATCCAGCTGCATCACGGCAAATTCGTCCGAGAGAAGACGCATCCCTTCTTCCATCAGGGCTGCTGTTAAGGTGCTTTTGCCTCCACCTGAATGAGCGGCAATCACGATTGCCCCCTTATCACTAGCCACAACACCAGCATGAAAAATACTGTAGCGGAAACACTGCAACGCCACCGTAAGGTTCATGCCCATCTCAAGAGCCAAGGCCCCCATATGGGGAGGTAATGGCACTGTCGGAAAGTAAAAACCAGGATCAGGTGTTATCTGCCTTCTTATGTATTTACGGATGAGATTGGGAGGCCTGATATTCAGGGAAAAATCTGCCAGGCTTTGCCCTTTTGGGTCGGCGAGGCAGTTTCTATACATATCTTTCAAAAAGGAGCGCGCCGCCCTGTTCTCAGTTTGAAGCTGTATGACAAAGGGCCCAAGGGACAGAGAAAAACGTCCTTTTCTCAAGGACTTCGCAAGGGTATAGTCTGATATGTCTGAGAGAGCCATCATGATGCCACAGCCTTCTCACCCACTCTTTCAATCAGCCCCACATCATCCAGTTCGCGCAAAAGGCGTAGCACGACACCATCTGGGCATTCATCTGCACTCACCTCAAGCTCTTTTCGGAAGGCCTTAGCTAATGAAGGAAGCGTATGCGCCTTCTTCTCCAAAAGGCCGATCATCGCGATAGAAACACTATTCAAAACATGGGTATCGCCAGAAAGACGGCTGTAAAGATAATAGATATCACCAAATTGCTGATATACATACTGGCTATGGTTAGCTCGCCACAGCCAGTTTTGCTTGATCGGCCCGGATGCCACTGTGCGTCCCGCTCCGCGCTTTATTGCCCAAGATAGATAAGAATCGAAAGCAAGCAGGATACCCCGGGGAAATTACCCCGCTCACCATATAGATCCGCATATTTAGCGGCAACAACCAGATAAAGGCCTGTGTCCCCTGAAATGTTCCAATTACCACTCTCTGAAACATAATTGCCCGGCGCTATCTGCGTGTTATCACCATAGCAATAAATTTTATATTTGCAGATGGCGTCATCTACTTCTCCGCCATCATCATCATCGTCATCGTGGTCGCCCCAACCGTCATCCTCGTTATCTCCGTGCCCGTGCCCGTGCCCGTTACCATGACCATCGTCATCATCGTCGCTGGAAGAACAATCGTCATCTTCATCTTCATCGCCCCAACCGTCATCTTCATCATTATCGCCCCAACCGTCATCCTCGTCATCATGGCCTCCGCCTCCACCACTACAGGGGTCTGGGCAGTCCTCCTGAGAACGATACCTATCAGGCACTGTTCCTGCAGGGACGACATAAGACGCATCACTTTTAAAACTATTAACAGTAGAAGTTGTTATGGCCTCACCGGCATCATATCGACCAGCACCGTCTGTCACAATCCAGGCAGCGCCATCTTCTCCTACCATGATGCACATCTCTGGCAGGCTTATCAAACAGTCAAAGGCTGAATGTACGGGCTGGGCTGCTGAGGCTTTCAAGGTTAACAGCATTGGCATACCAGCCGCGCCCAGCTTCAAGAGCTCGCGCCGACGGGCAACGAAGTTTTGCTCTGGCTCCTGTTGCTTAACCATAAATAAAAAGTCTCCAATAACGCCCCCAACAGCTTTATCATTTTAACAGGCTATAGTGCCATCGGTCTAGGATTTCTTTGGCATTGGTTGATTTACTGGATTATTACACAGTAATATGTAGCACTGTCATGAAACTGAAATAGTTTTTCATGTAGTTTTCTAGGCAATTTTTTGTTGATTAAGGTTGTAAAAATAAACCAATGCCAGAAAAAATGCCTATAAAAGAAGATTCCGGGCTCTTAAATGAGCGTTTTATCGCCATTATCATTGTGATTCTTTTGGCGTTAATCTGGTCTGTTAATGAAATCCATATTGCAGGCGCCATGCTTGTCGCTGGTGTCAGCATCACACTTTTGTTTCAGCTAGAATTTAAACGCAGACAAATTGCCCTCCGTAACCGGCAGGATGCAATTCGCAGGCAGAATGCCAACAAGCGTGAAGGCGCCATGACAATGCGTGCCAACACCCTGAATCGGTTACCATCGCCTATTCTTCTCATTAACAGTGGTCACAATATTGCCTTTGCTAATGAACTTGCAACAGATTTGCTGGGCGACGATATTGTTGGCAATGACGTGTTTTTGTATTTACGGCAGTCCAGTTTTGTTGCTGCCATGGATAGCGCACTCAGTGGCCACTCTATTAAATCGGATACCCTAAGGTATACGACAAGTAATGACCGAACATTTGATGTAACGGTAGCTCCTGTTCCCGCAAGCAATGATGGCTTGACAGGCCAGCAGGCCATGGTCTTCTTCTACGAAGTAACAAGCTTGTTAAAAAGTGAACAAATGCGCGTGGACTTTGTGGCAAATGCGAGCCATGAGCTACGCACACCATTAACATCTGTCATGGGATTTGTTGAAACCCTACAAGGCCCCGCAGCGGATGACCCAGAGGCGCAAAAACGATTTCTCACTATCATGCACAAAGAAGGCGAGAGGATGGTTCGTCTGATAGATGACCTCCTCTCCCTTTCCCGGATAGAAATGTCTCGCCACTTGCCCCTGACTTCAACTATGGATGTAGCACAAACCTTACATTCTGTTATGAACAGCATGACCGTTCAGGCACAGGAGCGAAACATCACCCTGGATTGCAAAATCGCTGATGATGTCAACGTCGTTCTTGCTGATACTGATCAGATCATCCAGGTGCTGGTTAACCTTTTATCCAATGCCTGCAAATATGCTGAGCCTGATTCCACTGTCCACATGACAGCCACCCTAAACCACAACGGAAAGTTTGCTGTCATTTCCATTCGGGACGAAGGCCCTGGCATCCCAACCGAACATCTGGCCAGACTCACGGAGAGATTTTACCGTGTTGATACAGCTCGTTCACGTAAGATGGGAGGCACAGGCCTTGGTCTGGCAATTGTTAAGCACATACTGTTGCGACACAATAGCCAATTGGATATAAGAAGCCAGGTCGGAAAAGGAACGATTTTCAGCTTCCGGCTGGGAGTGCCGCAGAATTGACGAGAGGAGCCATTGTAACATTTCAAACCGCTCTGTCATAACATTGTAACAATACCACGATAACTCTGCGTACAGTTGCTCAAAATAATTATGAATAAACGACTGAGCACATAAAATAGTGGCTGGAGAAACCGAAATATGAAGAAGTTTATTATTAGAGCTGCAGCAATTGGCGCTGTGGCGCTTTCTGCAACAAGCGCATTTGCACAACCCCGTGATCAGATCAGAATTGTCGGTTCTTCGACTGTTTTTCCCTTTTCTACAGCTGTTGCTGAGGAATTTGGACGGACCACTTCCTTTAAGACGCCGATTGTAGACTCAACCGGCACCGGTGGTGGCATGAAGCTTTTCTGTTCAGGCGTTGGTACTGCTCATCCCGACCTGACAAATGCGTCTCGCAGAATTAAAAAGTCTGAGGTTGAACTCTGTGCCCAAAATGGTGTCACAGATATTGTGGAAATAAAAATAGGCTTTGATGGCATTGTACTGGCGGCAGATAAATCTGCACCATCAATGGAATTAAGCCTGCGTGATATTTATCTGGCGCTGGCAGCGAAAGTCCCGGCCCCGGGAACAGATGGTGGCGCCGGTAACCTCATCGATAACCCCTATAAAACCTGGCAGGAAGTAAACCCGAACCTCCCTAACAAAAAAATCGAGGTTCTAGGGCCTCCCCCAACCTCCGGCACGCGTGATGCCTTTAACGAACTAGCCATTGAAGGTGGCTGTAAGACATTTGCTGGCAATGCCGCCCTCAAGAAAGCTGACAAGAGCGTGTATAAGGCTGCTTGTCATGGCATTCGTGAAGATGGTGCCTATATTGAAGCTGGCGAGAACGATAACCTGATTGTTCAAAAACTGCAGGCAAACCATAATGCCGTAGGCATCTTTGGTTTCAGCTTCCTTGATCAAAATGCTGATGTTATTCAGGCATTCCCTGTTTCCCATGGTAGCACCGAGGCGCAGGGGCCTACATTTGAGGCAATTGCTGAGGGCGCCTACCCAATTTCACGGTCTCTGTTTTTCTATGCCAAAAAAGCACATATTGGTGTTGTTCCTGGCATTAGAGAATTTTTGGCCGAATTTATAAGTGACAAGGCTTCAGGTGATTTTGGGTATCTTGCTGATCGTGGCTTGATTCCTCTACCAGAGGATGAAAGAGCTAAATATCAGCATGATGCAGAAAATTTAGTGAACCTAACACTTGACTAATAAAGCTGAACAAGGAATGAGGGGGCAGTTGCTCCCTCAGGCTTCAGGAAAAGGCCTGTACTGTTAGATAACGATAATGCCAATAACGGATATTAAATGGCATTTGGAAAACGGATGTAGAGTATGACCAGTTCCGCAATTTTTGTTATACTTGTTCTTCTAGCGTTACTGGCCTTTGCAACAGTTCGGCAGCGTTCCCTCAGTGTGGTGGGGGGCGATAAGTCACGCCTCCATTCACTCCCCCGGCATTACGGATATTACGCCGCCACTTGTACGTTCCTTCCAGGTGTTCTGATTTTCTGCCTCTGGATGTTTTTTGGTAAAAATGTCATAGAAGGCCTCGTTCTAGCAGGACTTCCAGCAGAACTTAGAAATGAATATGCGGAGCAAACCACCCTTCTCCTGAACCGGATTCGGCTTATCGTCGAAGATGTGGGTTTTAAGGAAGAAAATCTTGATATCCTGGCCGCCGCCAAAGAATTTAACGCCCTTTATATAAAAGGGATGTGGGCGACTTTTACGCTTTCTATTACCAGCGGCCTTATTGGTACCTTTTATGCCTTCAATCGCACCAAGGCGGACTTTCGTGCCCGTAATATGTTCGAACGAGTTGTTTCTATTGCTCTGGTCTCCAGTTCGATCATCGCAATTGCAACAACATTAGGTATTGTTGCCTCTCTGCTTTTTGAAAGCTTAAGGTTTTTCCACGAGGTTCCACTCACAGAATTCCTCTTTGGCCTAAAATGGAGCCCACAAACAGCCTTACGAGCTGATCAGGTCGGCGCTTCCGGAGCCTTTGGCGCCATACCTCTTTTTGCAGGCACCCTTCTTATCAGCTTTCTGGCCATGCTGGTAGCTGGCCCAATCGGTCTGATGGCCGCAATCTACCTGACACAATATGCAGATAGTAAAACCCGTAAAATTGCAAAACCGATACTGGAAATATTGGCAGGCGTGCCAACTGTTGTATATGGCTTTTTTGCTGCCCTGACTATTGCGCCTCTCTTCAGAGATACAGGGAATTTTTTAGGGCTGGAAATTGCGTCGGAAAGCGCCTTGGCCGCCGGTTTTGTTATGGGGATTATGATCATACCCTTTGTCTCTTCCTTATCAGACGATGCGATCACTGCCGTACCAAAATCCCTAACAGATGGCTCTCTTGCGCTGGGGGCCACAAAGTCTGAAACAATTACTAAGGTGATTTTGCCAGCAGCCCTTCCCGGTATTGTTGGCGCTTTCCTTCTCGCTGTTAGCCGTGCTGTTGGTGAGACAATGATTGTGGTTATGGCCGCAGGAATGCAGCCAAACCTGACAGCCAACCCTTTTGAAGCCGTCACAACCGTGACAGTACAAATTGTAGCGCTGCTCACAGGTGATCAGGAGTTTGATAGTGCAAAAACCCTCTCAGCCTTTGCGCTTGGTTTGGTATTGTTTGTCATCACCATGCTGTTCAATATTCTGGCACTTCGCATTGTGCGCAAGTATCGCGAAGCATATGATTAGAGGCTATCATGACCGATAATATACATTTCAAACCCACTGATTGGTCCTCTGATGCAATGCAGAGCCGCATCCGAAAAAGATATGGGAAGGAACGCCGCTTTAAGATTTGCGGTATGCTTGCTGTACTGGCAGCTGGTCTTTTTCTCGTCTCCCTAATGGGAAAAATTATTCATGACGGCACAATGGGCTTTTTCCAGACGCATGTGGAAATTGATATCAATTTTGATACTCAGTTGATAGGCAACCCAAGGGAAATGTCACCTGAGGCATTTCAGGATAAGGTGCTGAAAACGAACATGATGCGCATTATTGCGCTATCTATGAACCATCAGTTTCCTGAAGTAACAAGCAGACGAGACCGCAGAAATCTGCTGAAAATAGTGAGTACGGGAGCTCGTGCACAAATTCGCAATATCATCTTGCAGGATCCAACTGTGGTTGGAACAACACAGCGTATTCACCTTCTCGCTTCTGATGATATTGATCAGCTCCATAAGGGGAATATTGATCCCTCACAACCAGAAGAGAATCGCAAAGTCAAAGATACTGAACTTGGTTGGTATAATAAACTTGTAGCGGAAGACAGGGTTTCTCTGGACTTTCACAAGCGTTTCTTAAGCTTCGGCGATTCCAGAGAACCGGAACTGGCTGGCATATGGGGGGCAACCGTTGGTTCTGCTCTAACTTTGCTGGTCACTTTATCTATCGCCTTTCCTGTTGGTGTATTAACCGCCATTTATCTGGAAGAATTTGCTCCCAAGAATCGTCTGACAGACCTTATTGAAGTGAATATTAATAACCTTGCCGCGGTGCCTTCAATTGTGTTTGGTTTATTAGGCTTAGCGGTCTTTCTAGGTATTATGAATTTACCCAGGTCCGCGCCCCTCGTCGGAGGCCTGACACTCGCCCTTATGACGCTGCCCACAATCATTATTGCATCCCGAGCCGCGATAAAAGCTGTGCCGCCATCTATACGTGATGCGGCCAGAGGCCTTGGAGCCTCCCCTGTCCAGGTTGTGTTTCACCATGTTGTGCCGCTTGCCATGCCTGGTATTTTAACAGGCACGATTATTGGGATGGCCCAAGCCCTTGGAGAAACAGCGCCTTTGTTAATGATAGGTATGGTAGCCTTTATTGTAGACGTGCCCGCGGGTGTTACGGATGCAGCCACAGCACTGCCTGTACAAATCTATCTGTGGGCAGATAGCCCTGAACGTGCTTTTGTAGAAAAAACATCAGCCGCCATTATGGTTTTGCTGAGTTTTCTGATAACCATGAATGGTATCGCCATATGG
>JBNKGK010000120.1:0-9188 GCA_050289785.1 Kordiimonas sp. | reverse complement strand
AGCACGGGCCACATAAATGGCCATGCGCCTCCAGCCTGCACCCACATAAAGGGCAGCGTGGCGGCAAGAGAAAATCGAGCGCCTGCTTTGAAAACCAACGAGCTGTCTTATATATCCGGGTCATGAAAGCATATTAGCCATGCTTTTTTGCGGGGCACCAGCGTCAAATCTATTGCCCCTGATATATTTCCTCCTGTATGGAAACGCCATGACAGAGACAGAAAATACCATGAAACTTTTTGACCAGGCTGCACGTGCACGGATACGCGAGCGTACTACCGCCATGGACGCCGATGGTGATTTTCTGAAACGGGAGATTGCCCTGCGGCTGGAAGACAGGCTGGCCGATATCAACCGCCAGTTTGCCACTGTGCTGGATATTGGCAGCAACTACAGCCCCTTCACTGACGTACCCGCAAAGGCCGCCCTAGCGGATGACAGCATATTGCCCGTGGAAGAAAACAGCTTTGATCTGGTCATCTCAAACCTTGCCATTCACTGGGTGAATGATTTGCCCGGCCTGTTGGTGCAGGCCAATCATGCGCTCAAACCCGATGGTCTTTTCATGGCCTCCCTTTTTGGCGGTGAAACCCTGAAAGAGCTGCGCCACGCCCTGTTGTCCGCAGAGGCGGAAATCACAGGCGGGGCCAATGCGCGCATCAGCCCCTTTGCTGATGTACGGGATCTGGGCAGCCTGTTGCAGCGCGCCGGTTTTGCCCTGCCTGTCGCGGATATGGATACGCTCACCGTCACCTACGAGCACCCCTTGAAGCTGATGCATGACCTACGGGCCATGGGGGAAACAAATGCGCTCACGAGCCGTAGCCGCAAGTTTTTACGCCGTGATGTGCTGATGCGCGCCTGTGAGATTTACCAAGAACAATTCGGGCAACCAGACGGGCGTATCCCTGCCACGTTTCAGGTGATGTATGTTACCGGCTGGCACCCCCATGAAAGCCAACAGCAACCCTTGAAGCCCGGCAGTGGCACGGTGAACCTGGCCGATGCCCTGAAAACGGGCAAGCCACCGAAGGAATAGGCCTACCTGATAACCTGCATCTTTGGCCAGCGTTGCTGCCAGCCTTTTTTTGCCAGTCGCGCCTCAAAACCTGCCGGGTCATTCGCTTTCATGATGGGCGTGATGCGCAGAATATGATCAAACAGATCATCAAACCCAAAGGGAGTAATAAACTCCAGTGTATCATCCGGGCACAAGCGTACGCTCACTGTGGTCGCTGTTTCTGCCCAATGTGTCAGCGCATGAAGCATGCTCTTAAAGGGTGGATGCCCGCCAAAATGATGCATATAGGCCTGATTGCGTACTTGCCAGTCTCGCCCTGGGCACGCTTTTGCCAACGTCTTTTCCAAGGCCTTATCTTTGGATTTATCCGCCGCTTCAGGATTAAAATAAACCACATCAACGTCAAGCTCAGGCCAGTCAGGGCGAGGCGTGTAATAACTGTCCCATACCAGATTACGGACAAAGCCGCCTGTGATGTAAGAACCTTCTGGTGCCCTAGACCTTACCGCCAAAAGCGCCGCCATGGCTTTATCTGCAGAGAATATGGTCTGTTCCAGTTTTTCCCTGGTCATGTCCGGATGATAGATCAAAGAAAATCCCTTAACATGGCCACGAGGGGTTCATCAGCCGCGGGCATGGGGTACCCACCCAAATCCCTGATGCGCACCCATTTCGTGCGCTGGCCTTCCATGGGCTGCACCAGCCCTTCCCACTTACGGCACAGATAAAGCGGCATCAAAAGGTGAAATTTTTCATAGGAATGGGAGGCGAAAGCAAAAGGCGCAAGGCAGGCTGCAGTGATATCAATATCCAGCTCTTCCTTGCATTCACGGATGAGCGCGGCCTCCGGCAGTTCCCCTTCTTCCACTTTGCCACCCGGAAATTCCCATAGCCCGGCCATGGATTTTCCCTCAGGCCGCTCAGCAATCAGCACCCTGCCATCAATATCAACAAGGGCAATGGCCGCCACCAGCACAACAGGCAAACCGGCATCTATTCTTACATTTGGCTCTGGGCAATCCATAACGTTTGTCCTTTATCATCTACTAGCACTATTACCCCCATCCGTCATTCCAGACACTAGGCAAGCCCGAAAACCTTTGATTTTCGGAACGCGAGACTTGTGATCTGGAATGACAATGGAAAGGCTTTTGACCTTCACCGCGCCGTCCAAGGCGTAGCGACAGTTTTAATCAAATTCAAGCTTTAACAGATTGTTTATCTTTGCGGCGCAGGCTGGCTTCGGAGTCGTCTGCTTCAGGCAAAAATGCAGGCGGCATTCATGATAAACATTGTGCAGGAGCATAAGGTGGAAACCGTTATCAAGAACCGTCTCAGGCCGCTGATAGAGAGCATTCGCGGTGCGACCGCTGTGGAATATGCGCTGTTGGCAGGGATTATCGCGCTGGGCATTGTGGCCAGCTTGGGTGACGTGGGCCGCGCTGTTGGCGCCTTTTATACTTATGTCACTGAACAAACAAACAGTGCCATCCAAAGCTCAACCAATCCAGATCAGAACTCTAACGGGTAGCGCCGACCCCAAAACTGGGCGCTGACCGGAATAGTTTTCCTGTATACCGCCTTATGAAAAAGCAGCTTCGCGGTAGATATCCGCCTGTATCGCAGACTGGCGCTTGGGGCGGCTAACACGGCCCTCACCTTTCATACGGCTGGCGATAATACGGCGGGCACGCGTAACTTCGCTTTTCATATATTCCAGCTCAGCCAGCTTTTCCGCGCCATCATCAGCATAACGGCCCAGCGCCTCTTTCAGGGCTTCGTCCAGTTCACTCAGGAACTTCATTTGTAGCTCTAGGTTTACTTTCGGCATTTTCTCTCTCCGACACTATTCAGGGGCTATACCCCAACCGGAGATTATACAAACTTCGTGCCAATTAAATTATCAATATATTTCAATATGTTAACCTAATACAGGTAGGAAAGATGGTGTTTTTTGCCGGATACGCTCCAAAGAAAACCGGCATTTTTCACCACCTGATGCTGTACCCCAAAGCCCAAGGCCTGCCTCTAGCTACGATAATCAGCATTAATGCTGATATAACCATGTGTGAGGTCGCAGGTCCAAACCTTTGCCTCACCACCGGCAATACCCACATCCACTTTCAGGTGGATATGATCACCCTTCATATGCTCTGCGGCTTCTGTTTCCTCATAGCTGGCAAGCACACCGCCATTTGCGGCCACATGCTGGCCACCAATCCAGATTTGCACTTTATCACGGTCAGCCTTCTCACCAGACTTGCCAATAGCCATAACAAGCCTGCCCCAGTTTGCATCCTCACCCGCAATAGCGGTTTTCACCAATGGGCTGTTGGCAATGGCCAAGGCAATTTTACGGGCGGCCACATCATCCTCCGCACCAGCCACCTGCACTTCGATAAATTTGGTTGCGCCTTCGCCGTCTTTCACAATCTGCTGTGCCAGGTCAATCATCAGCTCAGCAAACGTCCCCCGGAAATCCGCGAGACGTGGATCATTCGGGTCATCAATTGGCTCCCGCCCAAGCCCGGCACCGGTCGCCACCGCAAAAACAGTATCATTGGTGGAGGTGTCACTATCCACCGTTATGCTGTTGAAGCTGATATTGGTGGTTTCAGACAGTATAGCCTGCAGGCACCGATAGGTGAGCGCCGCATTGGTGAACACAAAACCAAGCATAGTCGCCATATCAGGCGCGATCATGCCAGAGCCTTTGGCAATACCATTGATCACAACAGCCTGCCCTTCAATATGAGTTACCTTGCTGCAGCCCTTGGGGAAAGTGTCTGTTGTCATAATGGCGCCAGCAGCATCCTTCCAGAGAGACGCAGACATGCCTGCATGAATACGCGCCAAAGGCCGAGCGAATAGATCAGCATTCAGCGGCTCCCCAATGACCCCTGTGGACGCCAGCAAAACTTGATCCGCCTCACAGCCCACAAGGCCAGCGGCCACTTCAGCTGATTTGGTGGCGGCCCGCACACCGCGCTTGCCCGTAAAGGCATTGGCGTTACCGGCATTCACCACAAGCGCCCGCATTTTGCCTTCATGCTTGATGAGCCCCTCGCGGGACCAGTCCACCGGGGCGGCTGGCATTTTGTTTTTGGTGAACACACCCGCCGCCACTGAGCCTTCTGCAAAAACAGAGAGAAGAAGGTCTGCCTTTTCTTTTTTCCGAAAGCCCGCATAAACGGCACCCATTTCAACGCCGGGCACAGGGGGCAGGCTTGGGAAATAGGCCGGAGCCAAAGGAGAAACTGTTGTATCGACCATAATTGTCTCGTCCGCTTGAATTTGGAAAAGTCACCTATATTGCCTTTTATAGTGCTGCGCATCAAGAAATCACCGCACCAGGCAATAAATTAAGCGTCAAATTGCCCTAGCGACGTTACATGAGTTGACAGGACGCCGTGTGATACTTATCTGTGCGGGGGCCTTTATCGTTATTATACAATAAAGACATATTTTTGGGTTTTTAAGCGTCATTTCTATGGGGCAAGGCAAGCTGTAAGGAATTAGAAGCCTTCCGAGCAGCAGACCAGGAAGAAACATGCTGGGACTAAATACACTCGCAAAAAAAATCTTTGGTTCATCCAATGACCGGTATCTGGCAAAATTGCGCCCCAATATTGAGGCCATCAATGCCCTTGAGCCAGAATTTGAAAAGCTGAGTGACGATGCCCTGAAAGCAAAAACCCAGGAGTTTCGTGATCGCCTCGAAAAAGGTGAAAAGCTGGATAACCTGCTTGTTGAAGCCTTTACTACAGTGCGGGAAGCCGCAAAGCGCACGCTGGGCCTACGGCATTATGATGTGCAGTTGATTGGCGGTATGGTGCTGAACGACAGCAGCATTGCAGAAATGAAAACAGGGGAAGGTAAAACCCTTGTAGCTACACTGGCCGCTTACCTTAATGCCCTGCCCGGCAAAGGCGTGCATGTTATCACGGTGAACGATTATCTGGCCTCTCGGGACTCCGAGTGGATGAGCCAGGTTTATGGCTTCCTTGGCCTCACTACGGGTGTGATTGTGCCTGGCCGCTCTGATGAGCAGCGCCGCGAAGCCTATGCCTGTGATATCACCTATGGCACAAATAACGAATTTGGTTTCGATTTCCTCAGGGATAATATGAAATTCCATCGCGGTGAGATGGTACAGCGTGAATTCGCCTATGCCATTGTCGATGAGGTGGATTCCATCCTGATTGATGAGGCCCGCACGCCGCTCATTATCTCTGGCCCGACCGAGGATAAATCTGACCTTTATATCTCTATCGATAAAATCGTCGCCCAGCTCGGTGAAGAGGATTATGAGAAGGATGAAAAATCCAAAGCTGTTTCCCTCACAGAAGACGGCACAGAGCACGTAGAGCAACTGCTGCGTGACAGTGGCGCCCTGAAATCTGAAAGCCTGTATGATTACGAGAATACCGCGATTGTGCACCATGTGGATCAGGCCCTGAAAGCCCGCACCATGTTTGAGCGCGATACGGACTATATCGTGAAGGATGGCAAAGTTATCATCATTGACGAGTTTACCGGCCGAATGATGGATGGTCGCCGCTATTCTGGCGGGTTACACCAAGCGCTGGAAGCCAAGGAAAATGTGCAAATTCAGCCAGAGAACCAAACGCTGGCTTCCATTACCTTCCAGAATTATTTCCGCATGTACCCCAAGCTTGCCGGGATGACAGGCACGGCCTCCACAGAAGCCGAAGAATTTGCCGATATTTACGGCCTTGGCGTGGTGGAAATTCCAACCAATGTGCCTGTTACCCGCATAGATGAGCATGATGAATTTTATCGGACCGCCAAGGAAAAATATGACGCATTGGTCACAGAAATTGTGGCGGCCCAAAAGAAGGGGCAGCCTGTTCTGGTGGGCACGGTTTCCATCGAAAAATCTGAAGCACTGTCTGACTTCCTAAAGCAGAAGAAGATCAAGCACCAAGTGCTGAACGCCCGCTTCCATGAACAGGAAGCCAGTATTGTGGCACAGGCAGGCCGCCTGAGCGCTGTGACCATTGCCACTAACATGGCTGGCCGCGGCACAGATATTCAGCTTGGCGGCAATTCCAGTATGCGGATTGAAGAAGAAACACAGGGCATTGAAGACGAAGCCAAAATCAAGGAAATTTCTGATCGGATTCGACAGGAAGTTGCAGAAGAAAAAGAGAAGGTTCTGGCGGCAGGTGGCCTCTATATCATTGCGACAGAGCGGCATGAAAGCCGCCGCATTGACAATCAGTTGCGTGGCCGTTCTGGCCGTCAGGGCGACCCTGGCCGGTCTAAATTCTTCCTGTCCCTGCAGGATGATCTGATGCGGATTTTCGGGCCTGAGCGTATGGATGCCATGCTACTGCGCCTAGGCATTGAAGAGGGCGAGGCAATTATTCACCCTTGGATCAACAAGGCCATTGAAAAAGCCCAGCAGAAGGTGGAAGCGCGCAACTACGATATCCGTAAGAATCTAGTAAAATATGATGACGTGATGAATGATCAGCGCCGGGTGATTTACGAACAGCGTCGCGAGATCATGGATGCTGAAGAAGTAAATGAAACTGTTGCTGAAATGCGGGAAGATGTGGTGCATCATATTGTGGAAAGCCATATCCCGCCGAAATCATACCCTGAACAGTGGAACATTAACGGCCTGACGGAAGATGTGCAGCGTATCCTCAACCTGAATGCCCCCATCAAGGATTGGGCAGATGAGGAAGGCGTTGACGAAGCGATGATTACCGAACGCCTGCATGATGCCTCCAATCAGGTCGTGGCTGCCAAGGCAGAGCAATATGGCAAAGAGTTCTGGAACCATGTTGAGAAAAGCCTGCTTCTGCAGATGGTGGATCAGGAATGGAAAGACCATTTGCAAAACCTGGATCACCTGCGACAGGGAGTGGGACTTCGGGCCTATGGTCAGCGTGATCCGCTCAATGAATATAAAACAGAAGCTTTCTCTCTGTTTGAATCCATGCTGTATCACACTCGCGAAAGCGTGACACAGCTGCTGGCCCGTGTTGAACTGGCCACTCAGGAAGACCCGGCAGCCCTTGAGCCAGCGGCCCCCAAAGGCATGCAGGCCATGCACCCCGCAGCGAATGATGATGACGCGTTCACAGAGCCAGACCCAAACGACCCAAGCACTTGGGGTAATACACCACGCAATGCACCCTGCCCCTGTGGTTCAGGCGAGAAGTTCAAACATTGCCACGGTGATATGGCTAATCTTGGTGGTGCCCCCTTTATGGCGGCCCCACAAGCAAAGCCTATGGATAATGTCGGCCGCAATGAGCCTTGCCCTTGCGGCTCCGGCAGGAAATACAAACATTGCCACGGCGCACTCTAAAATTAGATCAGTTATGGTTTAAAAATCGATGAACCCTAGCTGAACATCCACCTCAGAAAGCTTTAAGGCCGATGAGGCTAGCCTGTATTCACCTTAACTAAAGGGAGAATATCAATGGCTGCATTGGCCCCAATTCGTATCTCGCTTGCTGCTTTAATGGTTTCCAGCTTTGCACTAGCGACACCCGCCCAGGCAAAACATAGTGCAGAAGAAAGAGGCCCATCTGTACATAATCAGCCACTTCCCGCAGCTATTGATCCGTATGACACCAATTTTCGGCAGCAACACCCAATGCGCCTGTTTGTGCAGATTGAGGCAAGTGGCAAGCCACGTCAGGAAGAACGGTTTGAAGCCATTGCCACTGATCAATTAGAACACAGCCTGCCGGATTATGCCGTGCTGGTAACCCACCCCCATGATGCAGATGTCATGATAAAAGTGACACAAAATCACTATATCCTGGATTTCCGGGTTGTTGATACCGACCGAGAAAGCAAAACCTATAATAAATATGCCAAACATGCCATGGGACGGTGCGGCCCTCTACACAAGGCCTATTATACCGAGATAAAAGAAAAGGGGACGGGCCTCTGCCTCCTATGACTTCAAGGTAAGAAGCCTGGGACAACGTTATGAAGATCGCCTGAGCCTGACCTCCTCAAAAAAGTTCAAGTATGGCCAAGGCCTGACCGCCAAATCCAAATGCGGAATGGAGCCAACAACGATCTATCCTTCGGACAAGGTTGCCCGGCTTTTTCATCATGCAAATGACGGTTATCGTCATCAAGTTGCCCGGAAATTATACACGAAAGCGGCCCGTGATCTTGGTAAACGCATTGCCCGAGAAGCAGCGACTTTGAGCAGGCTTTTTTATGTTAACCTTGCAGGTCATATAAATGCCAAAATCTTTTATAAATATTATACATATAGTGTAAATGACGCTAGTATGTGGTTCCGAAGCCGCCATGAGCCATTAGAGCCTTGGAAAGGTGCCAGCTACGGACGTTAGGAGCCGGGGCAAGAACGTAGGCAAAGCTTCCTTGCATGAGGAACAGCCCCAAAACTTTTTTCGTCCGAAAGGGGACGCCCGGAAGAGCTATGCTCCTCCGGGCGTTTCCATATTGAGAAAATAAGTCTTTCAGGTCAATCAGTTAAAGGCTTCATCCCAGCTGCCCTGAGTGGCTGCCTTGGAATATTCCGTTGCCCTGTTTTCGAAGAAGTTGGTGTGCTCCACTGCATTCAGCATGCTATCCAGCCATGGCAGTGGGTTCTTCTCGATATTATAAACTTCATCAAGCCCCAACTGGCCTAAACGGCGGTCAGCAATATAGCGAATATATTGCTTCACTTCTTCCGCCCTCAACCCTTCAATCGGGCCAAGGCCAAAGGCCAAATCAATAAAGGCATCTTCATGCTCTACAATGGTTTTGCATGCCACTGTCAGCTCTTTGCGCAAGCTGTCATCCCACAGTTCAGGTTGCTCACTCATCAGGGTATTGAAAAGCTTGATGATAGAGTCACAGTGCAGGCTTTCATCTCGCACAGACCAAGTAACGATCTGCCCCATACCCTTCATTTTATTGAAGCGCGGGAAATTCAGCAGCATCGCGAAACTGGCAAAAAGCTGCAGGCCTTCCGTAAACGCACCAAACACAGCCAGCGTGATAGCCGTTGAGCGCAGATCATCAGAATTGAACTGCTGCATATAATCATATTTATCCTTCATTTCTTTATAATGAAGGAAGGCAGAATATTCTGCCTCTGGCATACCAATCGTATCCAAAAGATGGCTATAGGCTGCAATATGCACCGTCTCCATAT
>JBNKGK010000119.1:1764-9263 GCA_050289785.1 Kordiimonas sp. | reverse complement strand
ATAAGCTGCACGGTCCCCCACAACGGTCCGCCAATAGGAATTCTCACCATCCTGACGCCACTGAAAGCCGGAACTCTCTCCCGTGGTGAGAGAACCTTCCCGCAAGAGGCCCGTATAGAGGCTAGCTTTGATAGGAAAAACCGCCCTTTTGCCAAAAATCCGGCGAAGCCTGGCAATAAACTCTGTATCCGCACCGATACGGACTGAATCAAAAAAACCAGCTTTCTGGACAACCGGGGCCCGCCGTATCATCAGGCTAATGGCTGCCATTCTCTCAAGTCGCCCCTCCATTAACAGAGGCTCACCCTGTTCATTAACACGTTGCCAGCGACAGGTATTGGCAACCATATCAGGCCGCCAGAGCATAGCCCCCAACTGTATCCGCAGTCGATTTGGCGCCGAAATATCATCGCTATCATGGAAGGCAACAAAATCGCCGTCAGCCTCAGCCAGACACCAGTTTTTAGACCAATATGTGCCATGGTTCACCGGGCTGTGAAAAACTCTTATCCGGCAATCTTGTTTCTGCAGCTTTTGCAGAACCGCCAGTGTATCATCTGTACTGGCATCATCAATGATCAGCAGTTCAAGGTTTTTATGTGTCTGCCCCAAGACTGAATTGACAGCTTTTTCCAACAGATTGCTGGTGTTATATGCCGTCATGACAACCGTAATTTTATGGTGCTGCGCCCCTGCACCGAGAGCTGCCCACCGGGACATCAACCCGGATAACCGCCAAATACCAAGAGAACGCAGCAAAGCAAACTGGGAATCCACAAGAGACATCAACAGACCAGAAACAAAAAAAGCAGTTTTACTATATCCCGTCAAAACAGCCCCCGATACACCTCTGAGCAACAATTACAGTGCCAGAACCACACCCGCAGACAGGGCCAACTGATAGAGGATAGAGATAATATCTTTTGCTATTTGCACATGCTTTGTCGCCACACGTGGCAAGACAAATATCTCATCTCCAGGGGCTAGTTTGACACGACGGCTATCCAGTTTGCGGCGATCCAGTTTACCAAATGATCCATCCTTATGAAGGATTAAAACATTAATATCCTTATCGCTCTGCGTGAAACCACCCGCCTGTTTAATATAATCCTCAACCGTGTTCTTGCCGCGGTAGGCAATAGCACTGGGGAACAGCACCTCGCCGTGCACCAGAACAAGGTTACTGGCCCGTGGAATGCGGATCACATCGCCGGGCTCGAGAAGGATTTCGTTCAGCGCGTCTGCCCCTGCCAAAGAAACCTGCCCCTTTGGCTCAACGCCACGCGCACGGTCCACCCATTTCAGGATAAGTTCTGCTTCCCGCTGACGCAGGTTAGCTTCTTCCACGGTATTGGAACGAGCCGTCAGCACACTGCTTTCAAGAGCGCGCAGCTGGGCTTCCAGCATCACTTTCTGTCGCTGTTTCACACTGGTGCGCATCAACTGAATAGCGTCTGGCTGAGCATTTTTTCCATAATCAACTTTTGCCAAAACATCACCCAGTTTCGCGCCATAGGGCAAAATAAACTCTTTCGCTGAGTTTGTTTCCCCTTCCACGCGAACAGAGATGGTGCCCTGGTTTTTATCAGAGACAATTTCAAGCACATCGCCAGGATAAACCATTTTTCCGGACAGTTTTTTCAAAGACAGATATTCAACCTCTGTCCTGGCCCTGTTGTTCCTGTTAATCCGCACATGAGTGGCCTGTGGCAACGGCCTGGCCAAATCTATCACGTCACCTATTGGTTTCGCGGCACCCTCAAATTCAAAAGCATAAGCATTATGAACATCTCCCGTCACTTCCGCTCGCGCCTTGATAGGAGACACCACAATGGTATCGCCGTCCGCGATTTGAAAGACCGGCAGATTGCCTGACAATATAAATTGATAGAGGTTGATTGTTTTATGTTCCTCGCCCGCACGCAGCAGCTTGATATCTAGGAAAGACCCTCTGTTAGGGTCAATACCACCAGCTTTATCGAGAAAAAACAACACTGAATCTGAAGAATGCCCAGCATAAAGCCCCGGCTGCTTCACGAAACCTGTAACAAACACTTTTACAGGTTCAGCACCATCCAGACTGGCATAAACACCAACATTCTTCCGGAACGTGTTTTTAACTGCTTGGGTTACAACAGCATTTAAATCCTTGTTTTGGACACTCGCAACAGAAACAGGACCAACCTTAGGGATAAAGATATTACCCTGAGCATCAACAGTAAGCGCTCCGGTGAAATCAAAACCACCCCACATTTTCAGGCTAATCTTATCACCCACGGCAATTTCATAGGAAGGATTAAAGCCAATAAAAGACTGATTGGCAAACTCTCCCCCAAAAAGCCAAGCGCCAAATGCCTTTTTTTCATTCACCACCGCAATTGTATCGTCAACAACCGGAGAGCCATCCTGAGTTACCGGCAAGGATTGTGCAGAAATGCCAGAAACTGCACTTCCAATATTCAGGAACAGGATAAACGCGAGCAGAAAGACAAGAGCAGAAGGTAACATCCGCCCCCTAACGCCAGTCGTTCTGATATTCCCAGTTTTAAACATCTCTATGCTCCCGAATGGTTGCAAGGATCATTACAACAATGCCATAGGCCAGGCTGAGGAACACAAAAAATGTTACCACATCATACAGCCTGCGCGGCATGAGCGCCTCATCCGGTGTCTGAGGCGACTGTACCACAACCAAATGTTTTAACTTATGATAACTTTCCACCCTTGTTTGCTCAAAAGCCTGCAAAGCAGCTTTATAAACATCTTTTGCAAAAGAAAGGCTAAGTTCTCGTTCCTGATATTCTGCATTTAGCTCGTTAATAGACTGAGCCTCAGGTGCCATGAATTTTTGTTTTTCCTGCGCCAATTGTTGCTCTAGTGCTGTAATACCATCTCTCAGAGCAACCAGCTCCGAAGCATCATCATTCAAATAGCTGGCGAGGCGCTTTTCCTCTGCACTCAGACGAACCAGCTCCCCTTCCAATTCGTTAATGACACCTTGATAAGCTGCCCCGGTAGCAGCGGGATCAAGAACTTTGTTCTCATTTTGAAATTGGAGAAGCTCATCTCTTGCTTTTGATAAATTATCCCTGGCTCTAACCAGTTCCCCTTCAACAAAAGCAACTTCATCTGCCGCTATTTTCTGGCTAACCGCATTGATAAAGCGCTCTGACTCCAACAAAATTTCCTGCACAAGCTGACGGGAAAATTCAGGGGTAAACCCCTGCCCCTTTACGGAGAGAATGCCCGACTGTGAATCCAGACCTACTGTCACCCGAGAGCGGTAATAGTCGAGAAAGTTTTCGTCGGAAGGGTCTTTCTCCATGCGAAAGACAATATCCCACTCACTACTGGAAAAATGACCCTGTAAGTTCAATTTTTTCTGGAGATGCCGCAACATATCCGCCGACAGGATATAAGTCTTAAGTAAAAGTGCATCATGTGCCTGCCCGCCAGCTCCGGCAATCAGTGATAACTGGGGCAGGACAGTTGTATTTGCACGCGTTGATTTTACATAAATTTCAGCGGTCGTTACATAACGGTCTGACGCTACACCCACATAGAAGACTGTAAAAAACAGGGTAATGATCAACACCCACCGGTAACTGAAAACCTTGAAAGTTGATGCACGAACGTCAACGCCATGACGATACACTTTTTTATCCGTCATACGCTGTGCAATGGCCGACTGTAATTTCACCAAGCTTGTCTTCATAATCCCCTGTGCCGTGGCCTCTACTACATGTTCGTGTATCTGAAAATCGCCCGGTCCACACTTTCGTAGAAGTCAGCCCGCCCATATGCAAGCAAAATCGCGGCATTACAGTGCTTCCTGATTGTCGCAGGGTCATGAGAAACCAGAATGATATTGGCACTGTCACGCTTCTCACCAAGCGCTCGCGCGCATTTTTTACGAAAAGCAGCATCCCCTACCGAAATAATTTCATCCATCAGATAGGTATCAAAATCAAACCCCATCGAAACGGCAAAAGAATATTTAGATCGCATACCTGAAGAATAGCTCTTCACAGGCAGCTCAAAATTCTCACCCAACTCAGAAAACTCTTTTACAAACCCTTCAATTTCCCTGGTTTTCTGCACCCCGTGAATACGGCATACAAAGCGCACATTCTCTCTGCCTGTCATATTGGGCTGAAAGCCGGAGGACAAAGCCAAGGGCCAGGAAATAAAGCGATCAGAAACAATTTTTCCGGTTGAAGGAAAATCCACGCCCCCAAGCAACCTCAGCAATGTTGATTTACCTGCACCGTTAACCCCAAGAACGGCAATATCCCGATCATCCGGCAAATCAATATTCAGGTTTTTCAGCACATATTTCGCCCCAAAGCGAGTTGGATAATATTTGGAAACATTCTGCAACTGGATCATGAGGCTGTTACCTTTTGCCAGAACAAGCGATAACTGGACATGGCAAGCGCCACAACAGCTACGACCCAATGCAACAGATATTCAACATCAGCGACGGGACTTACATATGCAGAAAACCAGGCCTCCCGGATCAGCTCCATGGCATGAACAAGGGGATTCCATGACAACCAAGCCGCATAACCTGGCGGCACCACAGTCATCGGAAAGAACACCGCTGACAGAAACAAAAGAGGCATCGTCAGCAGGTTAATAACCTTTTCAACCTCTTTCGCGATACGAGAGACCATACCGACCAATATTCCGAAGAAGCCCGCGAAAATCCATAACATTGAGCAATACTTAAGAACCCCTAAAGGATCATTCGGAACAACATCGAGGCCCAGCCACATAAGCCCTGAGCCGAGCACAACACCAACAATAAGAAAAACTCCCCCCTCAAGGAGAATACGCGCCAGGAAAATATCAAACAACCGGACCTGCCTGAATCCTAACAATCCCCTTGCTGCTCCATAAGCACCGGCCGTCAGCTTCATGGTGGCCTGCCACAAGATTTTAAAAGGGAGAAAAGCTGCAAAAATAAAAACGGGCGGCTCAACATACCCAAACTCACCCCTTCCCCGCATCCCGAAAATAAGGATAAACATGGTGAGCATCAATATAGGCTCCAGCAATATCCAGATATTGCCAAAAGTATAACTGTTGAAACGACTATTCATTTCGCGAATAAAAATCGCGAAAATAACATCACGTTGAATGGAAAAGGCAGATCTCGCGTGCATCATGTTCCTACCACTGAAATCGCCTGTCAGACCTCAGTGATCAGACCTCCTCGTGCTTGAAGACACCAGCATAACGGCCTTCATCGTCCACGACAATCAGGAATTTCACTTCGTCCCCTCGCATCATGGTTTCCGCTTCATCCACAATTTTAGCCTTGTTGATAACGGAAAAATCATCGCTCATACATTGTCTGGCATTCACTTCACGCACCCGGCGGGTCACACGCAGAGCAACCCCTAACTGACCTTTTGTCACAACACCCAATGGCTTTGTATCTGTATCAACGACAACCGCAATACCCGCAGCCCCACCAGCCATCTCAGCCGCCAGTTCCAGAAGCACCATGCTTGGCGCCACAACAGGCACATTATTCTTAAGCATGACGTCTTCAACCTTCATCACCAGGCGTCGGCCAAGAGACCCGCCAGGATGATAGCGAGCAAAATCCTTCGCCCTGAAATTGCGCAAGGACATAAGAGAAAGAGCTAAAGCATCGCCAATGGCAACAGTAATAACGATAGACGTGGTCGGTGCCAAATTCATGGGGCAGACCTCTTCAGCAACAGGCATCTCAAGCACTACATCGGCTGCACGCCCCAGTGAAGAGCTCTTTGCGCCCGTAATCGCAATTATTTTATTACCGAATGATTTGAGGAAAGGAAGAAGCTGGACAATTTCAGCTGTTTCACCGGAATAGGAAATAAGAAGCAGGCTATCATCCGGAGTCACCATCCCTAAATCCCCGTGGGATGCCTCTGCGGGATGCAAGAAAAAAGAGGGAGTACCCGTCGACGCCAGTGTTGCTGATACCTTTCTGGCGACATGGCCAGATTTTCCCATACCAATGACAATAATGTGTCCCTTGGTATTTAAAGCCATTAACACAGCCTGACGGTAAGCCTCTTCATCATATGTCTGAGAGAGACGCTCCAGCGCCTGGCCCTGCTTTAAAAAGCTCGCCCCGATATTCTCAAGTGTTGTCGATAGATTCGACTTCAGACTGTTTGGAAGGTTCAGAACATTCAGAGCTGTTTCATCTTCAGGCACAGAGCTTGTCATAAAAGTCCTCAATCAATTATTTCCCGGCATACTCAGCACATATCAAGCCGTATTTTCA
Organism: Kordiimonas sp.; assembly: GCA_050289785.1. Lineage (GTDB taxonomy): Bacteria > Pseudomonadota > Alphaproteobacteria > Sphingomonadales > Kordiimonadaceae > Kordiimonas. Next base: position 2,977 of record JBNKGK010000119.1, on the reverse strand, counting down.
GTTCAGTGATCTACCTACTAAAAACTTTTCCTGATTAGCATTCGCGTCTGACTTTCTCAATAAACCCATCAAATTTGTGGCATTTTTATGGTGCAGCCCTAACAAACATCACAAAATGAATGTACAATACACAGCCAGCTTCAGCCTTCTAGCTCTATCATGCCTAATGAGCATAGACTGAGCGTAACATTAACATAATATTTACAAGTTAAATTAGCTATATGCATTCGTCAACATGCTTTATATGACTAACTACTTGAAAATGCTACTGCTTGAAACAGCATAGCTGCCAAGCATTTCTCTGTATGCCTCAATTTCACGAAACCACCGCGCCCAAAAGTATCAAGCGGAGATCCCACCATTATAATTTCATTAACCTAAACGCATGTATCCTCAATACGCTGATAACTCTCTTGACTGAAAACAATCTCAGGGTTGCATATACGATCATTGGTGATTCCTTATGAAAGTACAAAAGTATATAATTTATACTATTTCAGCTCTTCTGTTATTTAGTTTGCCATCAGCAGCCCAAACGAATTTAGCCGAACTCACCGAAATGAGCCTGGAAGAACTGATGGCAGTAACGGTGTACGAAGGCGGCACCCATGGACAAAACCGCTGGCAACTGAAATATACCTATAAATATATGGATGCTGGCGGTTATCAAATAGGCACAAAAAAAGTCGCTTTTGACGAAGTTCTTTTCTCCCCGGGGGAAACTCGCAGTAATAAAAACTTTCCTGTGGTCCCAACATATATCACACAACAGGCACACAGCTTTATGCTGAGCTACATGGCCACACCTCGTCTGTCTATGTGGCTGACACTTCCCCTGGTTCGACAAGAGACAGATCACATCAGCTCCTTTCCCGGCTTCAGTGAATTCATCCTAACCTCATCCGGGTTGGGCGATATCACCTCTGGCGGCACTTATGCTGTCAAAACAGATGAAGGGAAACAGGTCAAAGTCTCCTTAGGTGTAAGCCTGCCAACGGGCTCTATCAATCAAACGGGAGATACACCACGAAACGGGGCGGGCACCTTGGAAAGGCTCCCCTACACAATGCAGTTAGGGTCCGGCACCTATGATATCTTGTCCTCCATCTCTTTCAGCAGAATCTTGAACAAATTGAGCATTGGCAGTTCCCTGAATGCTGTCATCCGGTTAGGGAAAAATACAAATAACTACCGGCTGGGAAATAACTACACC
>JBNKGK010000119.1:0-1754 GCA_050289785.1 Kordiimonas sp. | reverse complement strand
TTAACGCCTGGGCCCTATACAATATGAATGCATATCTCAAACCCGGTGTTTCTCTCACCCTTCGCCATACAGAACATATCAATGGTGCTGACCAGAGCTTGCTTGTGCCCCTGGCGTTCCCCTACCCGGCTAACATTACAGACCCTGGCAATTATGGCGGTGAAACTGCCGAAATTGGCTTGAGGCTGAAAATATGTGCCACAGAAAAGTGTCCGCTCTCTTTTATCGGGGAAGTGAAAAAACCAATCTACCAAAACCTGAATGGTGTTCAGATTGCCGAAAAACTGGAAATGTCCTTCACAACCCGCTGGCAGTTCTAGAGCAGTTCTGAATAGAATTGGTTATGGCTAAGTGCATAACAGGCGTTTCGCCACCGTCGCCGCGGCAACATGTCTCTCTTTATAAAAAGAACCTGGCACCTGCGTATGGGCAACGAGCAACTTTTTGAATATCTGGACCTGGCTCTGGTCAGCCACTTCCCGGCTGCACCAAAACCGGTGCAGCGACAAAGCGGACCCCAGGCCCACATCGCGCATCATTGATTTACCCAGTGCAAGGGTTGGCACACCCTGTTCTACAGCCATTAATCCAACCGTAGAATTAACCGTTACACAACCGGCGGCCACCTGAAAAAGGGCGCCCAGATCAACATCATAGGCATAGGTCACGCGGCCTTCCAGGCCCAATCGGGCAATGGCTTTATGAATGATGGCTCCATAATGATGAAAACCCCGATCCATCGGATGATGCTTTATCAGCAAATGAGCATCGGCAGGGGCATTGGCAGCAAAGGACGAAAGCACGTCATCCATAAACTCTTCCATATTATGATAGGATGAGTGATGAATGATCTGGCTATCCACACTAACCTGCAACGGCACCACAAATATTTTGCCTGCATATGCACCCACTAGCTTTTCCGTTAACCCTGCCTCCCGCCACCGGGTCCAAAGCTGCTTCTTGGCACCTCCCGCAATCCAGGCAATCATTTCACGCACCCAGTTCCCTCTCCGGTGATGCTGATAATGCCAAAACCCTGCAAAACGCCATCCCCTCACTACATAATAAAGGGTGGCAAACCAGAACTGAAACCTGAAAACACCACCCACCACATAAGGTTCCGGTATCTCTTTTTCTGGCAACTCACCCGCCACAAATTTTGCAGGAAAGGACGAGTTCGCATTATTGCCGCCAGCTTCAAAGGTGACATAACCGGGCCTGACATAACCTTCTTCACAAGCGTAGAGCCGCACACCAAGTTGTTTGCACACTTCTCGCGCTATCCTGTGATAATAACGGCTATCTCCATAAAGCAGGACTGTATCGATCTCATGGCCCTGCACATATTGTGTTAGCCAGGCCTGCCAATCTGCCGGCTTGCCATGGTAATTCACCACTTGGTCAGCTTTGGCATAATGCCAGTCGCCTTTGTTGAAATTGATTTTGTGGGTCACAAGCTCGATACCAAGCCTCGAGGCTTCATCATGCAAGGCATCAGACAAATCAGCAAAGAACGGCCCAAGGGGGCCTTGCAGCAGAAGAATATGTCTGGCTTTCCTAGTCACAGGCTCTTAAATACTCACATGAGAAATGTCGCCATGCTAAACTCCCCACAAATTATCGCAAGCGGAACTTGACAGCACCTTCAAGCCAGCGCATCAGAGAAGCATTCAAATCAGAGGCAGTAAAGCAGTGGAAAAGAAAATAAGCATACGGCTCTTTGTTGAAACACCCCTTCCCGGGGATGGCCTGCT
>JBNKGK010000118.1:0-9302 GCA_050289785.1 Kordiimonas sp. | reverse complement strand
GGCAGTTGTTAATGTCATGGCTTTTATCCGTGAATTTACTATTTAGGATAATATCCGTTATATTGGATTTTGTAAACAGATGAATCTGGAATATCCTTTAAACAGGTTTTTATGACAGAACGATCAACAGCCCCCGGCCCAGTATTTTGCTATCCTCATTGAGGATTGCATGGGGCACATCAGCCACATAACGCACGGTATCCCCCGGTTTGAGATGTTGTTCATTCTCGCCGCTTCGCACCAGAAAATGCCCTTCAAGACAGGTGAAATGCTCCACCGCGCCTGCGCTGTGGGCTTCGCTTTCCAGCTTGCCTCCCGGTTCTGCCGCAAAATCATACCATTCGGTGTGGCTGGCCAAATCAATCGGGCTTAAAATCCGCAACGTACATTTACCGTCTCTGCTTGTAATGGCTGGCGTATAATGGGCAGGCAGCAATTCCATGGCAGCCTTATCACCATCGGCCAGCTTACCTCCCATCAGTTCTGTCAGGTCAACCCGCAGAGACTGGGTGAGTGTCCACACAATTGCAAAGGTGGGATTGGTTTCCCCCCGCTCTATCTGAGACAGCATGGATTTAGAGATATTGGTTTTGGTTGCCAGTTGATCCAGCGTCAGCATACGCTCCAGCCGCAATGCCTTCAGGCGCGGGCCAAGCTCTGGTGCCCCGTCCAGCCGACGGATAGCGGACCTTGTTTTTCTTTGCTTATTCTTTTCATCAGACATGAATTCAATATAACGGATTTAGAAAAACCCGCAATCCATTTCTTACCCAAGCCCTGCTCTGCCCAGCCTACTTCATGACCGCGCGACAGAAACACCAACACCCATCATAATGCCGCCTGTCACCTTGTTCATGATGCGTTGTACACTGGGGCGCTTGATGGCACGGGCAAGCTGGCCACCCATCAGGCTCACCATAGCCAGAGCAGCAAAAACTGTCAGCCCCACAGTGGCTGCTGTTTCCAGGCCAGTCATAACCGTGAGATGCTCAAGGTCGATAAACAAGGGCAGGAAGGAAAGGTAAAAGACAATCACCTTCGGGTTTGTCCCGCACACCAAAAACCCTGTCAGCACATGCCGTACCGCAGATTTAGCCTCAACAGCCCGCACTTCATGTGCGTCTTTGGAGGTGAACTGCTTAAAACCGATGTATATAATATAACAGGCGCCCGCAATTTTCACCCAGTGCATAGCAGGAGCAAGATAGTCAGCCAGCATACCCAGCGATAAAATGGCAACGCCAAGATACATCAAATCACCCAGCACCTCGCCAAGCGCCATAAACAGGCCAGCTCTAGTGCCAAATTTAGTACTTGTCGCCAGAAGCGCCAGATTGCCCGGCCCCGGCGACGCCGCAAAAATAAAGCTAGCCAGCACAAGGCTTATCCATACTGCCAATGTCATACCAGCACTCCTTTCCCTATGATCTTGCCACGGAAACGCCAACCCCTATGAGCACGCCACCCGTGATTTTATTCATAATGCGGGCAAACTTAGGCCGCTCCAGAAGCGTGCTAATATAACGGCCCAAAAGCGCTGCAGCAGATAAGGCAGCGAAGATGCTGAAAAGCACGCAAGCAGGCAGTGCAGTAAACTTTTTATAACCCAGATAAATGATGCAACAGGCACCTGCCAGCTTCACCCAGTCCATGACAGGAGCAAGGTGTGCCGTCAGCATACCCAAAGACATCAGCGCCAAACACAGATACATAATATCTGCAAACAAAATGCCTGCAATCAAGCTAAATGCTGCCCTTAAACCATTCTGGGCACTTGTCGCCAGCACAGCCAGACTGCTTGGGCCCGGTGTCGCGACAAGAATGAAAGTAGCCAATGATAGGCCGAACCATGTCTCCATAGGCATGATTGATATCTCTTCTTACAAATTTAATGCAAGGAACTGCGTCCCCGGCACCGGATTATAGCTTATGGCGGCGGCTTCGGTAAAGCCGAGCTCTTCATAAAGCTGTCTGGCTGTTTTAAATTCCGGAATCACATCAAGGCAGATGCGCCCAAAACCTGCCCTGCGTGCTTCTATTATAAGGCGTTCCACCAGTTTCCTGCCCAGCCCCAACCCACGAATGGAGGGATGCAGGTACACCCGCTTCATTTCACAAGTTTCACCATTCACGCGCCGGAAGGCACCACAGCCCACAATAGCAGCCCCATTTTCCACCAAAAGGATACATCCGCTCGGCCGCGCATAGGCACCGGGCAGGTTAGCAAACTCCTGCTCATACTCCTGATAGGCGAGGCTGGTTTTGGAGCTTGCCACATACTCCCGAAAAATGTTTAGAACCGCTTCCCTGTCTGCCGGGAAGCGGGCCTCACGAATGGTTGGTGCTTCCAGCGGCATTTAGCCCGCCTTTGCCAGTGTATCTGCCTGCATGGCCTCAATACAGCCTGCAATGGCCGCTAGGCTTTTCTCGGCATCCTCAGCCGTTGTTGCCCAGGAAGAAACGCTAATCCTGAGGGCGTGCCTGCCCTGCCAGAAAGTAGGGCCAAGCCATGTGGTGCCACAGGCCTGTATGCGGCGAACCAGTTCTTTTGTGTTCTCCTCGTCCCCATAAATGGCCGTCACCTGGTTCAGGCACACATCATTCAGCACCGTCATGCCAAGTTTGGTCAGGCCATCGGCGAAAGATTGGGCATGATCACAACAGCCATCAATCATATCCGCCACCCCTTCCCGGCCCAGATGACGCAGGGCCACCCAAGCATTGACAGCAGCGCCACCCCTTCGGCTCAGTTCCGGCGTGTGATTGCTCGGGTCTCTGAGCTCACCACGCACCAGATAGGGTGCCGCTTTCGAGAAGGTGGCTGCAATGGCTTCCTTGCTTTTGCAAGCATACATGGCAGAGGCATACGGCACATTCAGCCATTTATGGAAATCAACGCTCCATGAATCCGCTAGCCCCATGCCTTCAACCTGCTCTTTGCGCTTGCGGGTGGCAGCGGCCCAGGCCCCAAAGGCCCCGTCCACATGCACCCATGCCCCCGCAGCATGCGCTTTTTCACAAATCTCGGTAAACGGATCAGACGCCCCCGAATTGATATTGCCTGCCTGTGCGATCAAAATCGTGCGCTCATCCATCTGCGGCAGGGCACTTGGGATAATACGCCCCTCCTTATCACAGGGGGCACGGATGATTTCATCCTCCCCTACCCCCAAATAGGTTAGCGCCTTGATATTGGTAGGGTGTGTTTCCTCGCTCGCGATAATCCGCAAAGGCGGCGCACCGCGCAGGCCTTTCTTGCGCAGGTCATAGCCTAGCTTGCAATATAAATGTGTGCGCGCCACGGCAAGCGCAGAAAAGCCCCCCATGGTTGCACCAGAAACAAAGCCGAACCCAGCCTCAGCGGGCAAACCTAATAAATCCAGTGTCCACTGACCTGCCACCTCTTCCAGCTTTGCAGAAATGGGGGAAAGCACACCAACGGCAGCGTTTTGATCCCATGTGCTGGCGATCCAGTCAGATGCTATGCTCACAGGAATAGAACCACCCTGCACAAAGCCAAAGAACCGACCGCCTGTTGTGGCCACAGTGGCGGGCGAGCCATAAGTGTGCAGCTTCTCAAGTGTGCCAAGCGCATCCTCCCCCTTTTCCGGCATGGCTTCATCAAAGACGGCAAGGGCCGCAAGTGTGGCTTCTGATGGGGCAACCGGCCTCTCTTCCAAAGTGGTGCGATACTCCTGCGATGCTTTTGCGGCATAATCAAACAAATGCGATGTCATGGCGAATACTCTTGTTTACCTGTTTTCTCACTTCCCTAGACAAACCCACTTTCGCAAATGATACAATTAATATATTGTATCAATAACAAAACAATATGTATTGGTACAATTTGGGTGTCCCTGATGTGGTATAAAGCCGAGACCAGCGCACGCGGTTATAAAAAGGTGATGGAACTGATCCGCTCCGCCTGTGAGAAGGATCACCTGAAGCCGGGGGAAAAGCTGCCTCCGGTGCGTGATCTTGCCTTTCAACTTGGCATGGCCCCCGGCACAGTAGCCCGGGCCTATGCCGAAGCGGAAAAGGAAGGGCTGCTGCAAGGCTATGTAGGGCGGGGCACCTTTGTGGCCCATGCCGGGGCCCGGTTTCCTTATAAACGCTTTGATGGCTTTCAGGAAAAGGGGCAGGTGATTGACCTTAGCCTGGAAGAACCTCTGGAAGCCCACGCCCCCGATTTAGCGGGCATCATGCGCGCCATGGCCGATGAGCTTTCGCCCCGCTATATGCTGGATTATGCCCTGCCGGAGCGCACCACCCGCTTTAATGAAGCAGGCAGGCAGTGGCTCATGACTTATGGGGTGAAGGCAAGCACAGAGCATGTGTGCATCACAGGTGGATCACAACACGCCATCGTCTGCAGCCTTTCCGCCACCACGGAAGCCGGGCAAAGCATTGCCGTGGAAAGCCTTGCTTATCCGGGCGTTGCTGGTGCTGCCGCCATGCTCGGCCTTCATATGAAAACCGTCACTTGTGACAGCCAAGGCATTGTGCCAGATAGCCTTGAGGAAGTCTGCCGCAAGTTTTCAGTCAAAGCCCTCTACCTCACCCCTTCTGCCCAGAACCCCACAAACGGACAACTTAACGAGCATCGACGCAAGAGAATTGCAGACATCGCACAGCAATATGACATTGCCATTATTGAAGATGACCTGCGTCCAAGGCAGGTGCTGCCCGCCCCTGATGCCATTGCCTGCCATGCGCCCGAGCGCACGATTTTTATTGCCGGGCTCTCGAAAGCCGTGGGCGGGGGCATGCGCATTGCCTATGCTGCTGTGCCAGATCGCTACAGGCAAAAATTCAAAGATGCCATCTGGGCCACCATGTGGCTGCCCTCCCCCATTACCACAGAAATAACAACCCGCCTCATCCTCTCAGGCGAGGCGCTGTCTGTTGCAAACGCCAAGGAACGGGAGATGGCCAAAAGACGGATCCTTACTGAGGAACGGCTGGACCGCTGGAATGTGATCACCCGCATTGGCTCAAGCTATGCCTGGCTGAAACTGCCCGAAGGGCACAGCAATGCAGGCACGGTGGCAGGCATTCGAGCGCATGGTGTGGCTGTGCTGTCGGCTGACGCCTTCTGGACAGCGCAGGCTGTGCCCCCTGCCGCTATTCGCATCTGCCTGGGGGCCCCATCCGATATAGCGCAACTGGATTATGCGTTGACAAGCATCGCAGATGTGCTGTCATCTGAGCCGATAAGAGTGGGGTAGTGGCTGCCCCACAGACCATATGTTATTCATATAAGACAACGTAGAAGATCTCCTTATCCGTATCCTGCGGCCCAGCAAAGTTGCCGCTAACAGTGAAGGAAAGCCACTATTCCCACCCTGATAAACCAGCCCCTCCCGGCGTCAATATTGTTTCAGCCAGGAGGCTTCCTCCTTGGTTAAGTGCGGAGCATAGTCACTGATGATTTTATCATGATAGGCCCTAAGCCATTCTTGCTCTGCGTTAGTTAGCAGAGAGAGATCAACGAGGGTTAAATCAATCGGGGCCTGTGTCAGCGTTTCAAAGCAGAGCATGGGCTTTTCTGCCGTGGGGAGCGGCTCTGTCTTTTTCACCAGCATAACCGTCTCAATGCGGATGCCATAGACACCGGGCTTGTAATAACCGGGTTCATTAGTGACCAGCATACCCGCCTGCAAGGGCACGTCTGTGCCAAGATAGCTGATGCTATGCGGGCCTTCGTGAACACACAGATAACTGCCAACACCGTGGCCCGTGCCATGATCATAGTCCACCCCGGCCTGCCAAAGGGCCAGACGAGGGATAGCATCCAGCCGGGCCCCTGGCGTGCCTTCCGGAAAGACTGCCATGGCCAAAGCGATATGCCCTTTCAGAACGCGGGTGAAACGATCCTTCATTTCCGCCGTTGGCGTGCCAATGGCCACCGTGCGCGTGACATCTGTGGTGCCATAAAGATACTGCCCCCCTGAATCCACAAGATAAAGAGAGCCCTGCTCCAGCTGCCTCGCCTGGCTCTTTTTCGGCACATAATGGGCGAGCGCCCCATTCGGCCCCGCGCCCGATATGGAAGGGAAGCTCAGATCCTGCACTTCAGCACAGGCCCGGCGCATGGCAGCCAGCTTTTCTGCCGCTTCCAGTTCATCAATCTCCCTGTCAGCCACAGTTTGCTGCAGCCAGTGCAGGAAACGGGTAAGGATGAGGCCATCATGCCAGTGGGCTTTCCTGGCCCCCTCAATCTCCACCTCATTTTTGATGGCTTTGGGAAGCTGGCAGGGGTCTGGCCCATCCACCAAAAGGGCCCCGGCCTGTTCCAGCCTGCTGACAATATCAGCCGGGCAAGACCGCCTTGGCCCTGAGGTCAAGTCCAACAGTATTTTGGCTTTCTGCTCCCCAAGCCGTTGCAGCTCTGCCTCATATTCTGCCATCGGCAACACGCAGACATCCGGCCCCAGATGATCTGCCAGACCCTCCGATACCTTTTCCCTATCCATAAACAGTTTGGCAGAAGCATCAGCAAACAGAATAAGCCTGCTGAACGGCAGAGGTGTCACATCAATATCACTGCCACGAATATTCAAAGCCCAGGCGATGGAATCCGTCGGGATGATGAGCACAGCCTCACAGCCCGCCTTGCGCACATCTGCTGCCAGTGCTTGGCGTTTCTCGGCTGAGGCTGTGCCTGCATACACCAGATCATGGGGAATGATCTTTGCTTTTGGCCTCTCTGGCTGGTCTGCCCAGATGGCATCAACAAGGTTTTCCTTGCAGGCAACGAGCTGCGCCCCAACTTTCTCACAAATGGCCTGATAGGCCACCACTTCGGGCTGCACATGCAGGCTGGGGTCATAGCCCAGGCTCATCCCTTCTTTGAGACAGGTTTCCAGAAAATCTGTCACAGGCTCTTTCGGCATATAATGAACCGTAACAAACTCGGCTTCTGTTTCTTCCTTGGCCTGCTCATGATAGATGCCCCCCACAAACAGGTGCACACCAGACATTGTAACCACCGCCGTGCCCATGGACCCCGTGAAATGTGTCAGCCAGGCCAGACGCTCCGCATAAGCCGCCATCCATTCATTCTGATACTCATCAGCATGAGGCACCATCAACACATCAAGGCCCACAGCCTGCATCTCTGCCCTCAGAGCCTCAAGCCTAGGCCCGATAGACCCTTCATAAACAGGGGGGGTGAATGTGGATAACATGTTTATTCCTTATATATTTACTTTAGTCTGTCGCTTCGATAGATAGCGGCATATCATCTGCTTTACCCAGTAAGGTGCGTACACCGCGACTGAAAGCAACAGGCCAGACGCTCATATGCGTTTCATCAGGAAAAATGGTTGTTTCTATTGAGAAATTGGATGACTGAGCCCGGCTTAAAAGGGAAGCCATTTCCTTGGTGTGACTAACAAGACGAAACCGGTCAAAATGGGGCTCATGCTCCTCCTCACCCCCAACTGACAGGAAAATTTTTGCTTTTATATCCCTATTCTCATTAACAAAATTCTGCGCCATGTTGAAAATGCCACGGCTTTTCTCATCTGCAAGACCCGGGCTGGAGAGAATATAATTACCAAACAGGGCAGGATCACTAAATAGCGAATAGAGCCCAAAAAAACCACCAGCCGAATGGCCATAATAGGTGCGATGACCGGCAACAGCAGGATAGGTTTTTTCAATAAAAGGCACTAACTCCCGCCGGATAAAATTCAGGAAGTCCACGGCCCTGGCCCACCGCTTCCCGCTTGCAATTCGTTCTACCCCTGCAATGGGAAACTCCAACCCTTCTTCCTCTTTGATAGGATAGTCCGGGGTAATGAGATCACGTGTACGCTGAAACGTACCTGCCCATGGGTTTCCCCCAGGATAGCCAATACCAACAACAATAAAACGGGGCGCATCTCCCATTAACTGAAGACTGTGGGCGATATGTGCAAGAGCCGGAAAGGTTAAATTAGCGTCTGTTACATAGATAACAGGAAATTTTTCCTGCGCCCCCTGTTTCATTAAAGGTTGCATGACCGATATGGCATAAACTTGATCCACAGAAGTTGATTCCATCAAGTGATTACTGACCGGCGGAATCTCATACATTCTCTCTTACCTCGTATTATACCGTCTGCGTGACTGCCAAATCTGAATTTGCTTTTAAGCCTGTTTGCGTTCTTCCAACAGATCTAGCCTCTTGCGAACAATAGCATGGCGTTTTTCGGTCATGGGAATGAAAAAAATCAGAACAAGAGAGATGCCTAAAAGCAAAGAGGGTAGCCAGGTCATCACCATTTCAGTCGCGAAAACACCGTCCACTGTCTGTTGCTCCGCCAGAGGATCATAGCCCAGCCATCCAGCAACCCCTAATCCGATTGCCCCTCCCAGAGCCAAGGCTACCTTAGCGGTAAACAAAAAAATGGAGAAGTACAAAGCGCTTTGATTATGCCCATACTTCCAGAGCGAATAGTCAACAATCTCTCCCAAAATTGCTTGGGGTATCAGATCATTACAGACAAAGGCACTGGTTGTCATAATAAGCGGTATCGCCAGTAGAACCGCTGATGTTTCCCCCGGTTCCAGAAAGGAGGTTGCAACAACAGCCACAAGTGCCAGACACACGCCTATGCTATAGGCAATTTTTTTCCCTGTCTTTTGGGCAACCCACACCCAGACCAGAGACCACAGAACTCCTAAAGCAAAAGCCAACAGATAGAGGGGGGAAAAGAGGGCACCCAGCTTCAGATAAGTATCGACGTACAGAAAAATCATCCCATACCATATACCAAGGCCAATACTCACCATGGAGAAAGCCAACAACGTTATCAGGAACATCCTGTTCCCCACTACAAATCGTATGGTTGCCAGCGAAAAAATATGGCCACCAGTGCCTCTTTTCTGCCGCGAAACCTGGCTTTCCGGTACAAATTTAATGCAGAGAACCAAAGCTGGCAAAAAAATGGCCACCGCCAACACAACAGAGAGTTTCATGGTCTCTGGTGTGATGTCAGATGTTTCAAAAATTGGTATCAACGGTAAGGCGTAAAATATGACCAGACCCAAATAGCCTGCAGACGCCAGGGCACCAAATAATCTTGTTTTCTGATGACTTGTTTTAGCCAACTCTCCCCCCCAGGCCATGTGAGGGATCAGAAAAAAGGTCAGACCTGTGAAAAAAACAAACAACCAGAAAGTAAGATAGGTTATTTGAAGATCAGCAGGGGGAATATAAAGAAACAAGGCAGAGACCGCCAGCATTACCCCTCCCGCCGCAATAAAAGGCTTTCGCCGACCCGTTTTAACCTTCCAATAGTCGGAAATACACC
>JBNKGK010000117.1:0-9356 GCA_050289785.1 Kordiimonas sp. | reverse complement strand
CAATCATCAGATGAATGAAACACTGGCAAAGAACCATAACATCCCCTTCTATTGCTGGCCTGTAACGCCAGAGAACAAAACGGAACAGGAAGAAAAGCTGCTTGCCCTTATTGAGCGAGAGAAAATAGAGCTGATCATTCTCGCCAGATATATGCAGATCCTCAGCAATCAAGTCTGTAAACAACTGGCCGGCAAGGTGATCAACATCCACCATTCTTTCCTGCCCAGCTTCAAGGGAGCAGCCCCCTACCAGCAGGCCTATAAAAAAGGCGTAAAGCTTATTGGTGCCACCGCCCATTATGTCACACCAGATCTGGATGAAGGGCCGATCATCGAGCAAAATATCACCAGGGTGAACCACGGCATGACGTTGCAGGACTTAATCGGCAAAGGGCAGGATGTGGAGCGCGTAACCCTGGCCGAGGCTGTTCAACTGCATCTGGAGCACCGCGTCCTGTTAAATGGCAACAAAACCGTGGTGTTCAAGCACTAGGTTTCTTAAGCAAGGTCGCTTGGTTGCTCAAACCGGTAATTCAATTTTTTAGCCATATTGACCACCTGTGCCATCACCACAGAGATAGCCTCAAGCTCCGGCCCCCTCGCTACAATCTGGGCACCGCCATGGCCTGCATGGTAAAAGGGATAGCTCCCAATGCTAACATCAGGAAAACTGGCCTGAATATCAGCCAGATCACCCGCCAGTGCACTTTCGGGGCCATGGATCGTTACGGATTGAGACCAGACCTTGCGGCCTCCTTTCAATCGTGGCCGAATCTGTTCCAGCATCGCCTGCATCACTTGTGGCACACCCGCCAGCACAAACACATTTTCAAGCTGAAAACCTGGCGCGATGGAAACAGGGTTATCCACCAACACGCCGCCCTCTGGCACCCGTGTCATTAACTGGCGTGCCGGGGTGAAATTTTCTTCGCCGTAATAAGCAAGCAAACGGGCATAAGCTTCCGGGTGTTTTTCAACAGGCACACCAAAAGCATAAGCCACACTTTCAGCCGTTATATCATCATGGGTGGGGCCAATACCGCCCGTGGTAAACATGTAGGTATAACGGGCCCGCATGGCATTCAGGGCATCAGCGATTTCCTGCTGGTCATCTGGCACCACACGCACTTCTTTTAGCTGAATGCCCATTTCATTCAGCCATGTGGCTATATAGGAGGTGTTTTTATCCTGCGTGCGACCAGAGAGAATTTCATCCCCGATGATCAAAAGTCCCGAGCTCACATCCCCTGCCATATCAATTCCCTGCTTAAAACAATTTCAACACGTTGTTTAGCACCAAGAAAGCTATTTGCCCAACAGGACATTCAGTTCTTTTATCATAGTATTGGCCGACGCATCACCATAGCCAACATGAATTTTTTCAATAATACCGGTTTTGCCAATGACAAAAGTATTCGGAATACGGTCCACGCCATAGGCTTTAACAGCTTTATGGCGTTTATCCCTCACAATCAGCAGCTTATGATCCCCCAAGGCTTTGGATAGCTTTTTAAGCGCGCGCTTATCTTCTTTATAATTAACAGCAATAACACGCAAATGTGTGTCGGGTATCTGCTTTTGAATATATTCAAGAACGGGCAGTTCCTTAAGGCAGGGCGCACACCATGTTGCCCAAAAACTGACAACAACAACCTTGCCCTTATGATCAGACAACAAGACCTCGTTGCCTTCCATATCCCTGCCAAGATAGTCCGGTGGTACATCACCCACCTTGAGGGGAGAAGCCAAGGTCTCACTTGCAATGCCGAAAAGCAGAAACATGCCCACAACAAGCTGTTTCATGAGCATGTCCCTCAATTCTGGCCTGCGATTATTCGCCAAACACACGCTTGAAAATCGTGTCTACATGCTTGGTGTGGTAATCCATGTTAAACAGCTCATCCAGCTCTGCTTCAGAAACCTTGGATGTCACTTTTTCATCGGCTTTGAGAAGGTCCAGCAGGTGAACACTGCCCCGGCTTTCCCACACACGCATGGCATTGGCCTGCACTAAGCGGTAAGCATCTTCACGGCTGACACCCGCCTGCGTAAGCGCCAGCATCACACGCTGGCTGTTTGGCAGGCCGCCAAGCTTGTTCATATTATCCAGCATGTTCTCTGGGTACACCACCAGCTTATCCATCACATTAGTGAGGCGCGCGAGGGAGAAATCCAGGGCAACAGTAGCATCAGGGCCAATGTTCCGCTCAACGGATGAGTGGCTGATATCACGCTCATGCCACAAGGCCACATTTTCCATGGCAGGAATGCAGAACGCACGGATCAGACGCGCCTGCCCTGTCAGGTTTTCCGTGAGGATCGGGTTACGTTTGTGCGGCATTGCAGAAGAGCCTTTCTGCCCTTTGGAGAAATATTCCTCCGCTTCCAGCACCTCGGTGCGCTGCAGGTGGCGCACTTCCACAGAAAGACGCTCAACACAGCTGGCAATCACAGCCAGTGTGGCAAAATACATGGCATGGCGATCCCGCGGGATAACCTGTGTGGAAACAGGCTCTGGCTCAAGGCCAAGTTTTTCCGCCACATGCTCTTCCACAGCGGGGTTTATATTAGCGAAAGTACCAACAGCACCAGAGATGGCGCAGGTTGCAATCTCCTTACGGGCGTTTACAAGGCGTTCACGACAACGATCAAACTCTGCATAGGCTTGTGCCATTTTCAGGCCAAAAGTAACAGGCTCAGCATGAATACCATGGCTGCGGCCAATGCAAATTGTATCCTTATGTTCAATCGCCCGGCGTTTCAGCACCACGAGCAACTCATCCAGATCATTCAGTAGGATATCAGTCGCCTTAACAAGCTGAACGTTAAAGCAGGTATCCAACACATCAGAAGATGTCATCCCCTGATGAACAAAGCGCGCTTCTGGGCCCACATATTCTGCAAGGTTGGTAAGGAACGCAATCACATCATGCTTCACTTCCCGCTCGATCTCGTCAATGCGGTCAATTTCCCACTGACCACGTTCCCAAACAGCAGCGGCAGCCTCTTTTGGGATAACCCCCAGTTCAGCCTGCGCATCACACGCATGGGCCTCAATTTCAAACCATATCTGAAATTTGGATTCAGGGGACCAGATAGCGGCCATTTCCGGCCGAGTATAACGAGGAATCATGAACGGGGCTCCAACTAGCGCTTAGGACAGCAATTATTTGTCCGCCTGCTAGCAGAAAGCAGGCAAAAGCGCAAGCTTGAGACGGGTATTTATGCGTAAACGAAGAAAATTAGATAAAAGCCTACATCATCAGGCTTTCATAGCGCTGGAAGCATATCCTAAGCGCATTCTCATAGCCCGGAGGAATATCTTTCAGCTTGAAGGTACCCTTGGGCCCCTTGAAAGCCGCCCACTCATGCTCAGATGACAGCTCAACCTCTATATCCTTGGCTTTTTTATTCAGCTGCGCACCAAAAATAACCATAAGCCGATCACCCAATCCGGGGCTGTGCTTTATCCAGGAAGAAACAAAGGTAAATTTTTTGACCTTCAAGCCGATTTCTTCTCTTACTTCTCTTTCAAGGGCCTCGAACATATCCTCCCCAGAGTCAACCTTGCCACCAGGCAGGTCAAAGGCGCCCGAGGTTTTGCGCATCAGCAACGCTTTACCATTGGCCGACATCAGCACCAATTTCACCGAAATCGGCAAATCCTCAAGGGCTGCTTTTGTCGAGTTGATTTGGTGCCAATACATTAATGGTCCTTGCTTGCTTTGTTTCATGAGCTGAGATTATCGCGCAAACTCCTGAACAGTCGTTTAACGCATATTACATTTTTATTACAACAATCCCTTATCCCGAAAGCTTGTCTGACCAGATCGCCCTACAATGATATGATCATGCACCTTAATCCCGATTTTTTTGCAAGTATCCACTATATTTCGTGTCATTTCAACATCCGCATGACTAGGTGTTGGGTCTCCCGATGGGTGATTATGGACAAGAATAAGGGCACTGGCGTTCAGTTGAAGGGCACGATGGACCACTTCCCGTGGGTAAACAGAGACCTGATCAATCGTACCCTGGTTCAATATCTCATCGGCAATCAGCCCATTTCTTTTATCGAGAAAAAGCAAACGTATTTGCTCTCTAGCATTATTCGCCATCGCCCCCTGAAGATAGGCAGAAACAGCAGTCCAATTGCTTAAAACAGGCTTATCATGGGCCTGAACACGCGCCAGATACATAGCAGAAGCCTGCACTGATTTAATGGCAGCCACCGCCGTTTCACCAAGCCCCTCTTCTGCCCTCAGGCTTTCCACATCAGCGCTCAACACTGCGGCATAGCTACCAAACCGCCCAATCAACTTTTTGGCAAGTGGTTTCACATCGCGGCGGGGAATGGCAAGAAACAGGATAAGTTCCAACAGTTCATAATCAGCAAGGGCATCAGCGCCACCCTTCAGGAAACGCTCCCGCAAGCGACCTCTATGACCTTTCACCAGATCTTTATCCGCTTGCACCATATCAGGCCCGTTTAGATATCATAAGGGGGCTGAAACCGCCCCTTTGGAGACAGGGTAAAGACCTCATAGCCCTCTTCTGTTACGGCCAGTGTATGTTCAAACTGGGCAGACAGGCTTTTATCCCGCGTGACAGCTGTCCAGCCATCCGCCAGTATTTTCGCGCCTGGCTTGCCCGCATTCACCATCGGCTCGATGGTGAAGAACATGCCCGGCTTTAATTCTGGCCCCGTGCCAGGTTTGCCAAAATGCACCACACTTGGCTCATCATGAAACACACGGCCAATCCCGTGGCCACAAAAATCCCTCACGACGGAATACCGGTGGGCCTCCACATGGCTTTGAATGGCATGGCCGATATCACCAAGACGGGCCCCCGGCTTCACCGCCTCAATACCCTTCCACATGGCTTCAAAGGTAACCTGCGAGAGGCGCTGTGCCAAAAGCTTTGGTTTACCAATGAAGAACATACGGCTTGTATCACCAAACCAACCATCCAGAATAACGGTAACATCAATGTTCATTGCGTCCCCATCCTTCAGCTTTTTAGGGCCGGGAATACCATGGCAAATCACATGATTGATGGATGTACAGATAGATTTGGGAAAGCCTTTATAATTCAACGGGGCAGGAATGGCATTGTGATCCAGAATAAAATCATGGCACAGCTGATCCAGCTCTTCCGTTGTCACACCTGCCCGCACATGGGGGGTAATATAATCCAGCGTTTCAGCGGCTAGCTTGCCCGCTGCACGCATACCTTCCATCGCTTCAGGACCATAAAGCTTAATAGCGCCTGATCGTGCCTCAGGCACAGCGGCTGCATCTACATAATTCATCATAACTCAAACCTTGGCGTTACCGGATATGCTATTAGCTATAGGTGAATTGGCAAAGGACGATCAACCTTTATCTGCTTGGCAGACATCGCGCACTGATAACAGAGCAGCTCAACACCGCTTTTCTCTGCTTCTTTCAGAGTTCTAGCGTAGGTTGGATCAATATGAGCAGCAGGCCTGAAAGACGTGCAATCCTCGCGCTGCACCAAAAAGAGCATCACCGAGCGATGCCCCTCTGCAACCATATCCATCAATTCCCGCAAGTGCTTGGCCCCCCGGGTGGTGACAGCATCAGGAAACTGGGCTTCATCACCCACACGCAAGGTCACGTTCTTGATTTCAACATAACAGAGGCCGGGATTTTCCAGGAGAATATCAATCCGGCTGTTTTGACCATATTTCACTTCTCGACGCAGGCTTTCATAGCCTTTCAGCTCATCGACCTGTCCTGCCAAAATCGCTTCTTCTGCCAGGCGGTTTGGATGGCTGGTATTGATACCCACAAGGTGGTTATCCACCTCCACCATTTCCCAGCGCCAATCCAGCTTGGCTTTCGGGTTGGTGTTTGCAGAGAGAAAAACACGGCTACCCGGTTCCTTGCAGCCAAGCATGGAACCGGAATTAGCACAGTGCGCCACCACAATCTGCCCATCAGGCAACTCAATGTCAGCGAGGAAGCGCTTGTAACGCTTGATCAACCGACCTTCCTGTAGTGGCGCCTCAAATCGCATCAGACAATATACGCCGAATGAACACCATCAACAGGCAGTGCCGCACCAGACGTAAAGCCGGAAGTATCACTCGCAAACATAAGAACTGCAGGAATCAATTCCTCAAGTTTGCCAACGCGTTTGGCTGGGGATTGGGCCACAAATTTTTGTCCAGCTTCTGAGTCCAGAAATGTATCATTAATTTCTGTTTTGAAATAACCGGGGCAAATGGCATTAACACGAATACCAAAACGCTGGAATTCCATCCCCATGGATTTGGTCATCTGCACAACAGCAGCCTTACTGGTACAATAAGTCATTTGCGCCGGTGTAACACCAAGCCCCAAGATAGAAGCGGTATTGATAATAGACCCACCAACGCCAGCTGCCCTCATGCGCTGTGCCGCTGTTGTCGCTACGCGCCACATACCTTTAAGATTGGTATCCATGGTGGCATCCCAGCCTTTTTCATCAACATCAATAGCCCATTGAGGCACGCCTATACCTGCATTATTACAGACCACAGTTGGTGTACCAAGTTCCGCTTCGGCTTTATCAAACGCAGCTTTCACACTTTCTGCATTGGTAACATCAAGAGAAACAGCCAAGGTTTTACGGCCAGTTTGCTCAGCGATTTCTTTTGCCAGAGCTTCAACGCGTTCCAGACGGCGCGCACCAAGCACCACGTCCGCACCAGCCATAGCCAGAGCACGGGCGAACTCAACGCCCATGCCAGAGGATGCACCCGCAACGAGCGCTACTTTGCCTGTGAGGCCAAAAATGGATTCAAGATAAGAATTTGCCATCAGCCCCTCCTCTATTGCTCTTTGTCATAGTCGGCAAAGCTTTTGCCAGCTTCAGCAAGCTCTTTCAAAAGAGGTGCAGGTGACCACCAGCGTGGGCCGAACTCTTTTTCAAATGCACAAACTTTTTCATACACATTTTTCAGACCAAGGCGATCAGCATAATACATGGGCCCACCACGGTAACGAGGGAAGCCATAACCATTGCAGTAAACAACATCAATATCGCTGGCACGATAGGCTTTACCTTCACCCAGAATTTTTGCCCCTTCGTTAATAAGGGCAATCATACAGCGCTCAACAATTTGTTCTGGCGTTTTGCTTTCCGCAGTAATACCAAAGCGCTCTCGCTCTTCTTCCAGAATTTTTGCTGTAAAATCAGAAGGTTTAGGCGTACGCCCACCTTCATCATAATCGTAAATGCCAGCACCAACTTTCAGGCCCTTGCGGTCAGCTTCAACCAGCTTGTCCATCCAGTCATAAGCTTTAGGCTCATAGGAACCCGGACCAGAATCCTGACGGCTGAAATACCCAATATCCAAACCAGCCATATCTGCCATGGTCAGCACACCCATGGGCATCCCAAAGTCATAGAGCGCCGCATCCACCTCTGTCGGTGTGGAACCTTCTATCACGCAGAGAGAGGCCTCCTGCATATAGGGAGAAAGCATCCGGTTACCGATAAAGCCAGGGCATACGCCAGCAACAGCTGCCACCTTCTTGATGCGTTTGGCAAGGTCAAGACAGGTAGCAAGAACATCTGTCGCTGTTTTCTCTGCGCGAACGATTTCGAGAAGCTTCATCACATTTGCAGGAGAGAAAAAGTGAAGGCCAATTACATCTTCAGGGCGCTTCGTAACAGCCGCGATTTCATCTACATCCAGATAAGACGTGTTAGAAGCCAAGATAGCACCTTGTTTCACCACTGCGTCCAGTTTGGTGAAGATTTCTTTCTTCAGAGCCATTTTTTCAAAAACAGCTTCAATGATCAGGTCACAATCAGCAAGGTCTTCATAAGAAAGCGTTGGAGTAAACAGGCCCATACGCTCTTCCACCTGCTCTTGTGTGAGCTTGCCTTTGGAGGCTGTGCGCTCATAGTTTTTGCGTACAACACCAAGACCGCGATCTAAAAACTCTTGCTGAACTTCAAGAATGGTAACCGGAATGCCCGCATTCACAAAGTTCATGGCAATGCCACCACCCATGGTACCAGCGCCAATGATGCCTACCCTTTTAATTTTGCGGCGCGGTGTGGTTTTATCAACACCAGGCACACGAGCCACCTGACGATCAGCAAAGAACATGTGCTGCATAGCGGCCGCTTGGGGGTTCGTCTGACACTGGATAAATAATTCTTGTTCGCGCTCCATACCTTCGTTAAATGGCAGGCTTACAGCAGCTTCCAGACACTGGATGCAGCGCTCCGGCGCAAAAAAGCCGCGGGTTTGACGAGCGATGGATTTGCGTACACCTGCAAAATAAGCTTCATCATATTTGCCGGCATCGAGCACAATATCACCCGTGCGGCGCGGACCTTTTTCAATCACACCCTCGGCAAAGCGTACAGCGTTATCAACGAGATTATCTTCCACGATTTCGTCAATCACGCCCCATTTCAGCGCTTCTTTAACGCTGACATGACGCCCGCTCAGGATCAGGTCAACTGCATTATCAATACCTGCCAGGCGAGGCAAACGCTGGGTACCACCAGCACCAGGAAGAATACCCAAAAGCACTTCTGGCAAACCAACTTTTGCTGTTGGCACGGCGATCCTGTAGTGACAGCTCATAGCAGTCTCCAGCCCTCCCCCTAGCGCTGTGCCATGAATAGCCGCAACAACGGGCTTTTCCATCGCTTCAATCACAGGCACCACATCACGAAGGCTTGGGGCACGCGGAGGCATGCCAAATTCGCGGATATCATCACCCGCGAAGAAAGTACGGCCCTCACAGGCAATTACGATGGCTTTCACACTGTCATCAGCAGCAAGTTCAGGCATAAGTTCAAAAAGGCTCTTTTTCACGGAGTGAGAAAGGGCATTCACAGGCGGATTATTGAACATCAAAACCGCAACTTCACCCCTGATTTCTTTCGTAAAAACAGACAATGCTATTCCCCTTAGAAAATAAGTTATCGTGCATCATGCACATTTGTTCATTTTTAATATATGGTCCCCAAGTGAAAACCAAATGACTTAGCCAAATACATAGCGCAATATGAAAAAAATCCAAGCCGAACTATTATAAAAAAACCACCTCCAAGCCCCGTTACCGCAGACACCCGAAAGCCGCATAACAGGCCTTATCTTTTCAGCACCGAACAATAACCCATATCTAGGCCAAAAAAAGCTGCAAATTTAAAGGCTTAAGAATCTGTCAATTTTCAGCTACTATAGTAGGTATAGTATGTTTCATTATGCGGGAGAACAGCCAATGGCAGACTTCGCAGAGCAATTGAAAGGTTATCGCCTTACCACTGCCCACATCTACTACTACCGGCCAGACTTTGAAACCCTGTTACAAGAGTTT